>CAZPNN010000303.1:0-6880 GCA_964587605.1 uncultured Chromatiaceae bacterium | reverse complement strand
CGAGCAGGTGGAATGACGTACTCCCGCATTGCCGGCACCGGGCGCTACCTGCCCGAGCGCATCCTCACCAATCGGGAACTGGAGTCCATGGTGGATACCACGGAGGAGTGGATCCGGACCCGCTCCGGGATCGAGCGCCGGCACATTGCCGCCGATACGCAGGCAACCAGTGATCTGGCGGAACAGGCGGCGCGGACGGCGATGGAGGCGGCGGGTGTTACCGCGTCTGACATCGATTTTCTCGTCGTCGGGACCACTACCCCCGACCTGGTTTTCCCGAACGTGGGTTGCCTCGTGCAGCGTCGCCTCGGTATTCACGGCTGCGCGGCTTTCAGCGTCGAGGCGGCCTGTACCGGTTTCATCTATGCCCTGAGCGTGGCCGACCGGTTCGTCGCGACCGGCCTGTCGAAATGCGCTTTGGTGATTGGTGCCGAGACCTTGTCGCGCATCGTCGACTGGAGCGACCGCGGAACCTGCGTGTTGTTCGGTGACGGCGCCGGGGCCGTCGTACTCAGGCCAGCGGACGAACCCGGGATCCTGTCGTGCCACCTCGGGGCGGACGGGCACTACGGGGACCTTCTGTATCACCCTTATGGCACGTCCCGGCCGCAACGGCCCGGCGATCTTGAGCGGCCCTATCTCCAGATGAAGGGCAACGAAGTGTTCAAGGTGGCTGTCAAGACGCTCGAGGGCATCGTCGATGAGACCCTCGCCGCCAACAAACTCGACCGCTCCGCCATTGACTGGCTGATACCCCACCAGGCGAATATCCGGATCATTCAGGCGACGGCCAGGCGGCTCGACATGCCGATGGAAAAAGTTGTCTTGACCCTCCAGGACCACGGCAATACGTCTGCTGCATCCGTGCCAATGGCACTCGATGTGGCGGTTCGCGACGGGCGCGTGAAGCGCGGCGACCTGCTGCTGCTGGAGGCCTTTGGTGGCGGTCTCACGTGGGGCTCCGCGCTGGTCCGTTTCTGACAATTTCCGGCGAACAGATCCATGCTTGATGCCAGCCGCCGGTTGCTGATTCTCTTTGCGGGGCCGCTGCTGGCGGTCAGTGTCTATCTCCTCCTGCCGGATGAGTACCGGGAGACGGATGGCAGCCTTGCGGTCCTTGCGCCGGGCGCGCGAGGGGCCGCGGCCGTCACGGCCTGGATGGCCCTCTGGTGGATCACCGACGTCATTCCGGTGTATGTCACGGCAATGCTGCCACTGGTACTGTTTCCTCTGCTCGGTACGGCGTCCATTGCTGACGCGGCCGGCGCCTATGGCGATCCGATGATCTTCCTGTTTTTCGGCGGCTTCATCCTGGCCCTCGCGCTGGAACGCTGGGGCTTGCATCGGCGCGTTGCGCTGTCCGTTCTGCGCCGGGTGGGTTCACGGCCTGACTACATTGTCGGCGCCTTCATGGGCATCACGGCTTTCATCAGCTTGTGGGTGACAAACACGGCCACTACCCTGATGTTGCTGCCCGTGGCGGTCAGTGTGGCCGATACGCTGGCGGCCGCTGAGCAATCCGGGCATTCTGCCGAGCTGCGCGCGCCACGGATCGGCGCCGCACTGCTGCTCGGCGTGGCGTACGCGGCGTCAATCGGCGGCATGGGGACCATCATCGGCACGGCACCCAATGTCTTTGTTGCCTCCTTCATCAACAGCCAGTTGCAGCACGAGATCAGTTTTCTGGACTGGATGATCCTGGCGATGCCGCTGGTGCTGGTCCTGCTGCTGGCCGCCTGGCTGTTGCTGACGCGGGTCGTATTCCGCCTGGGGTCGGAGCCGCTGCCCGGCACCCACGCGCTGCTTGAAGGGCTGGCCGCCCAACTCGGGACCGCGACACGGGCTGAAAAACTGACAGCCGGCGTGTTCCTGATGACCGCAGCGGCCTGGGTGTTCCGGAGCCCGCTTGCCGAAGTCAGCGTGGGCGGCGTGCAGCCATTCGCGGGCCTGACAGACGCGGGAATTGCCATAGGTGCAGCAATTCTGCTGTTTGTACTGCCATCCGGCCAGGCGGATCGTGGCTTCCTGATGGACTGGCCGACGGCGACGCGAGTCCCCTGGGGACTGCTGTTGTTGTTCGGTGGCGGCCTGAGTCTGGCCGCGAGCTTTGAGCAAACTGGCCTGGCCAATTACATTGCGGCGCAGGGCAGGGGACTGGATCAGTTGCCGGCCTGGCTACTGGTCTTGTGTGTGGCGACCGTCGTGGTATTTCTTTCGGAAATTGCCAGCAACCTGGCGACCGCGACGACGGTGGTCCCGGTGCTGGCGTCGCTGGCCATCGGTGCCGGGCTGGACCCTGTTCCGCTGGTTCTGGCGGCGTGTTTTGCGGCGAGTTGCGGCTTTATGCTGCCAGTGGCGACGCCCCCGAACGCCATTGTCTATGGAACCGGGCGCGTCTCGGCCGGTCAGATGGGCAGGGCAGGCTTTTTGCTGAATCTTCTGGGCATCCTGTTTATTACGGCGGTCACTTGCGGGATCATTATCCCGATCCTTGGAGCGAATTGATGCGGCAGCACCTGAACCGAGCCACCCACCGGCCTCTGGCAGTTTTTTTTCTCAGCGTCTGTATGGCCGTGCCGGCGGGTGTGCTGGCAGCGGCGGATACCTTCGTACTGGCGAACGACGTCCAGCTGGTCGGCGAGGTTGCCACGGTTTCAGCCCGCCATGAAGACACGCTGACCGATATTGCCCGCGTGCACGGCCTTGGCTACGAGGAGATCGTCTGGGCCAATCGTAACGTCGACATCTGGTTGCCGGGCGAGGGAACGGCGGTGATCCTGCCCAAAAAGTTCGTCCTGCCCGGTTTGGCCCGGGACGGCGTTGTCGTGAACATCGCCGAGTACCGCCTCTATCACTACTACCGGCAGAACGGTCAGCAGATGGTGTCGACGTTCCCGATCAGTATCGGACGCATGGACTGGTCGACGCCCATTGGGCGATGGGCAGTAACTTCCAAGCAGAGGGACCCCACCTGGTACCCGCCCGAGTCGATTCGCAAGGAACACCTCGAGGACGGACGGGGAGAGCTCGCGAAGGCCATACCCCCGGGCCCCGACAATCCACTTGGCCGGTATGCCATGCGGCTCAGCGCCAGCGGTTATCTGATTCACGGCACCAATCGGCCGGTGGGTGTGGGCATGCAGGTGACCCACGGCTGCATCCGCATGTATCCCGAAGACATCGAGTGGCTCTTCCCGCAGATCCCCGTAAATACGCCGGTAACGATCATCAACCAGCCCTACAAGTTCGGCTGGTCCGGCAATGATCTCTACCTGGAAGTCCATCCGCCGCTGGATGATGACCGGTTAACCCGCGACCGGGAAATGACGGCCTTGACCGAACAGTACGTGCTGCTGACGCGCGATCGTCCGGCACGCATAGACTGGCAGGTGGTGGAGGAAGCGTACCGGCGCCGCGACGGTATTCCGGTGCTGGTCGGTTCCGGCCTTGCTCCCGGACATGCTACGGAGCAGACCGCCGCGATCCTCTGAGCGAGGCTTCCGGGCACAGGCGGCATCTGGCAGGCAAAAAAAAGCCGCAGTGTTTGCTGCGGCTTTCTTAAGCGGGTTTCCTTCAGGAAACCTGAAGTAGTTGCAGGACCGTCTTACTTGGCCTGGCTCTTCTTGAACATGCGGTCAATCTTTTCGTTGGTCGCGTCGCAGCAGGACTGGGACTGGTTCGCAGCGTTCAGGGCCTGATTGGCCGTGCTCTGCGCACCGGACGCGGTCTGCTTGGCTTCGGAAGCGCCAGCGCCAGCAGCATCGGCAGCCGACTTGGCAGCGGCGGCATCGGCAGCGACGCGATCCACGCGAGCGGAAAGTTCGTCGAGCTTGCTCGTGGACGCGCAACCGGCCGCAATCACCATCGCGAGCGCCAGGGCGCCCCCCTGAAGAGCAGTTCTCATATTCATAGTAAAAGTCCTCACACAGCAGAATTAGAAGATAACAACACACCCGGAGAAGTAGTCGCCGAGAATCAAGAAGCCGCCACAAGGGCGGACTTCTCCGAAAATGATGAACGAAACAAAGTTAAATCGCAATCCGAGCGGGGCAGGACGCGCGGGATGCAACCCGATCTGATGTGCTGGCGGGGAGGCGCTTGCCGGCGAGTGAGGGAGTAATTGTTACCGTGCTGGTGTCGCGATAGAGGCGGGTAACTGCAGCCAAGGAGACGAACGGCGGGTGAGGTGAGGCAGTCGGTCTTGCAGCTTGCTGGCACCTGTATATACTTTCAGGCCTGTACAGATATACAGGCTATGCAGTCATGACTCCCAGCACCGACCTCACCGCCCGGCAGAGCGAAGTTCTCGATTTTATTCAACGGTTTATCGAGTCTACCGGGATGCCACCTACCCGGGCGGAGATGGCCCGGGAGCTGGGCTTCCGGTCGGCCAACGCCGCTGAAGAGCATCTCAAGGCACTGAAGCGCAAGGGGGTCATCGAACTCCTGCCCGGGACCTCCCGGGGTATCCGGCTTCTGGATACCGATCGGCTGATGGCACCGGAGGAAACGGTATCGGAAGACGAGGGCCTGCCCCTGGTGGGCCGGGTAGCCGCCGGCCAGCCCATCCTGGCGACCGAGCACATCGAGGCCCGCTACCGCCTGGACATGGCGCTGTTTAACCCGCGCCCGCATTACCTGCTGCGGGTTTATGGCATGAGCATGCGCGACGCCGGGATTCTCGATGGTGATCTGGTGGCGGTCTGTCGCCAGCCGGATGTCCGCAATGGCCAGATCATCGTGGCGCGGCTCGAAGAAGAGGTCACCGTCAAGCGCTATCGCCAGACCGGCACCACCGTCACGCTGTTACCCGAGAATCCTGATTTCCAGCCGATCAAGGTCGACCTCAAGGCCGAGCATCTGGTTATCGAGGGCGTTGTGGTGGGTGTCATCCGCAGCGGTATGCCCACCTCCGTGTGAGGTCCGGTGTGTCTGATAGCCACAGGCTTTCCGGCACTCGATGCCGTGCTCGGTGGTGGCTGGCCTACCGGGACGCTCACGGAATTGCTGGTGCCAGGGGAGGGCAGTGGTGAACTCGGGCTGCTGAGTCCGGCGCTGGCGCGGCTGACGAGCGCCACGATCGAAACACCGTCAGGCACTGGCAGTTGGGTCATGCTTATCGCACCACCCTGGATTCCCTATGCTCCCGGGTTGTGCTGGCAGGGGGTCGCCCTCGATCGGGTGTTGATCGTCAGGGTAAGGCGGCCACCGGAAACCCTGTGGGCGATGGAAGAAACCCTGCGGTCCGGGATTTGTGCCGGCGTGATCGCGTGGGCTGGCACGACAGCCATTCCTCAGGCAAGGCATACCCAGCTGCAACGCCTCCATCTTCTGGCTGGCAAGCAACAGGCCCTGGCCATCCTGATCCGCGCGGCGCGCTGTCGCCGGGAGCGATCCCCGGCTCGTCTCCGGCTGCAGTTGCACCCCTCATCGCCGGCCACACTGCAGCTGGATATTTTCAAAAATGGCTGGCGAGGCACGGGCACGGTCACCGTCGAACGCCGGTTCTAGAACAATAAAATGGTGTATCGCTGTCATGGCACGTTTCCCGAAGGCGCAGGCCCGTAGCAGACCCGGGAGCAGACCCGGGAGCAGGACGGATGCACCCTCGGAAATACCTGCCCAACTCTGGCTTTGCCTGCTTTTGCCACAGTTGCCGCTGGAGGCGCGGGCCAGCCCGCTGCATCCGGATTTACCCTTGGCGATCTGTGAAGACCAGGGCCCCCGGACACGCATCGTCAGCGTGAATGCACCGGCTGCTGCCCGGGGAGTGCGGGTCGGCATGCCGGTCAATTCAGCCCTGGCGCTGGCGCCGGAGCTGGTGCTCGAAGCCCGCAACGTGCTGCTCGAAGGAAGCGTGCTCCGCCAGTTGGCCAGCTGGGCGGGCCAGTTCACACCTGCCGTGAGTGTTCACTCGGGTAACGCCCTGCTGCTCGAGATTCAGGGCAGCCTGCGCTTGTTCAACGGCCTCGATGCCTTGCGAGCCACGGTGGCGGCGGGTCTTAAAGCCCTGGGGCACCAGGTGTGCATGGCCTGTGCCACTACAGCCCGGGCCGCCCTGTGGCTGGCCAGGGCTGGTGTCGAGCGCCCGGTCCGAAACAGCCTGGAGCTGCGCCAGGTACTTGCCGGCATCCACGTCCGTCATCTGGGCTGGCCGGCGCGCACTGTCCAGACACTTCTGCAAATGGGACTCACAACAGTGGGGGACTGTGTGCGGCTGCCCCGCGAGGGCTTCGCCCGCCGACTGGGACCCCAGCGCCAGCGCGAACTGGATCAGGCCTTCGGCCGACATCCCGAACCGCAGCGGCTCCACGTGCCACCCGCCCGTTTCTCAGCAGAACTGGAACTCCCGGTGGAAAGCAGCGATGCCCCGCTTTTGCTGGAGGGCTTTCAGCAGCTCTTCGGGCAACTGAAGCAGGCGCTGGAGTCCCGTCAGGCCAGTGTCCGTGGCGTGTGGTGCCGGCTCATTCATGCGAATGGTCAGGAAACACGTCTGCGCCTGGGGCTGCAACAGGCAGCTGGTCACAGCATCGCCGTGGGCTTGTTGCCCGGACTTTTGCGACTGCGGCTTCGCTTGCGTTCGCGACTTTCGCGCTCTTGCTGTTTGGATTCTCGGACGATGGAACGGTCAAGGGCATCTATCGCCAGGCGCACGTCAAGATCTCCGAGTTATACACTCAGGGCGCCGACGTGTACACGCAGACGGACAAGGTTGTTGCGCGGCTGGAGCGAGTCGGTTTGGGTATAGGTGAGTTCTGGGACACGCTGGGCGGCGAGACCAAGACAGACGGCAAAGAAGACAACAACAATCAAAAGCAGGCGCCGAACTCGAACAAGCGGATAGAAACAAGCGAGAAGAATTAGCCGGCGCGCAGTGCTT
>CAZPNN010000302.1:0-5609 GCA_964587605.1 uncultured Chromatiaceae bacterium | reverse complement strand
ATGTTCACGCTCGATACGGAGTCCGGTTTCCGCGACGTCGTGTTCATCACCGCCTCCTGGGGCCTCGGCGAGACCGTCGTCCAGGGCGCCGTGAACCCCGATGAGTTCTACGTCTACAAGCCCGGCCTGCGGGCGAAGAAGCAGGCGATCCTCCGGCGCAAGCTCGGGACCAAGAAGGTCCGCATGGTGTTCACGGATTCCAGCGAACTGGGGCGCACGGTTCGCACCGAGGATGTAGAACCGGCCAATGCCGCCCGTTTTTCGCTGACGGATGCTGACGTGGAGGCGCTGACACGCCAGGCCCTGATCATTGAGGAGCACTACGGCCGCCCGATGGACATCGAATGGGGCAAGGACGGGATCGACGGGCACCTGTACATTCTGCAGGCACGGCCGGAGACCGTACAAAGCCGCAGCGGCAACACGCTGCTGCGGTACCGTCTCAAGAAGCGCTCGCAGATTCTCGTGCAGGGCCGGAGCATCGGTCAGCGCATTGGCGCCGGCCGGGCCCGCATCATTGCCAGCACGGCGGAAATGGGGCTACTACAGGATGGCGAGGTGCTCGTCGCTGACATGACCGATCCCGACTGGGAGCCGGTCATGAAGCGTGCGTCGGCCATCGTAACCAACCGCGGCGGACGAACCTGTCACGCAGCGATTATTGCCCGGGAACTCGGCATTCCGGCGGTTGTCGGCTGCGGCGACGCCACCCGACACATTCCGGACGGTGCCCCGGTGACGGTCTCCTGCGCCGAGGGTGATGAGGGTTACGTGTACGAAGGCATGCTGGACTTCGAGCAGCAGCGCATCGAACTCAGCAAGCTGCCGGAGCTGCCGGTCAAGCTGATGTTGAATGTCGGCAACCCGGACCGGGCCTTCGACTTCTCGCACCTCCCCCATCACGGTGTGGGCCTTGCCCGCCTCGAGTTCATTGTCAACCGGATGATTGGCGTACACCCCAAGGCGATACTGGATTTTGATCGCCTGCGACCCGAGCTTCGCGAGGTTATCCGCCAGCAGATGGCCGGCTACAGCGACCCGGTCGAATTTTTTGTGGCCCGGCTGACTGAGGGCATCAGCACCATTGCCGCCGCCTTTGCCCCCCATCCGGTCATCGTTCGCCTGTCGGATTTCAAGTCCAACGAGTACGCCAATCTCATCGGCGGGGAGCAATACGAACCCCACGAGGAGAACCCGATGCTGGGCTTCCGCGGCGCATCCCGGTACGTGGCGGAGAGCTTCCGCCCGTGCTTCGAGATGGAGTGCCGTGCCCTCCGCCGTGTGCGCGAAGACATGGGCCTTGGCAATGTTGAAGTCATGGTGCCGTTCGTGCGCACCGTTGCTGAAGCGCGCAAGGTCACGGAATTACTTGCCGACAACGGTCTCAAGCGCGGCCAGCACGGGCTGCGGCTGATCATGATGTGCGAACTGCCGACGAATGCCCTGCTTGCCGACCAGTACCTCGAGTTCTTTGACGGCATGTCCATCGGCTCGAACGATCTCACCCAGTTGACGCTGGGCATTGACCGGGACTCCGGCTTGATCGCCGATCTGTTCGATGAGCGTGATGAGGCCGTCCGCTTGCTGATCAAGATGGCGATCGACGCCTGCAGGAAGGCAGACAAATACATTGGTATCTGCGGCCAGGGGCCCTCGGACCACCCGGACCTGGCGCGCTGGCTGGTTGACCAGGGCATCGGCAGCTTGTCACTGAACCCGGACTCCGTGGTCGAGACCTGGCTGCTGCTGGCCGGCAAGACCGTATGAGGAACTGTCAATGACCATGGGAATGACCACGGCATTCTGGTGCGTACTCGTCGCCGCGCTGCTCCCGCTGCTCTGGGCGGGCGCCGCCAAGGCAGGCGGAACGCGTTACAACAACGCGCAGCCGCGCGAGTTCCTCGGTGCGCTCACCGGCTGGCCCGCGCGAGCCCACCACGCGCAACAGAATTCCTATGAGGCCTTTCCGCCCTTTGCAGCGGCGGTGATCATCGCCCAACTGTGCAGCGCGCCCCAGACCACCGTTGACAGCCTGGCACTCGCCTTCATCGGCGCCCGCATGGTCTACGGGCTCTGCTATATCGCGGACCTTTCGACGTTCCGGTCGCTGGTCTGGCTCGCAGGCCTCAGCTGCGTCATTGGCCTGTTCGTTACGGCAGCCGGATGAGATTTTGGCGGTAGTGGCGCAGCTCCACGATCGAATCGTGAATGTCGGCCAGCGCCAGGTGCGTGGAGTTCTTGGTGACGCCAGCAAGTACGTCCGGCGCCCACAATCCCGCCAGGATCTTGAGCGTCGAAACGTCGAGATTCCGATAGTGAAAAAAGGCCTCCAGAGTCGGCATCTCGCGCGCCAGAAACCGGCGGTCCTGGCAGATGCTGTTGCCACACATCGGTGACGCCTTGGCTGCCACGTGTGTCGCCAGGAAGACCAGGGTCTGCCGTTCAGCCTCTGCCGCGGTGACCTGGCTTGCGCGCACCCGCTCGGTCAGGCCGGACTTGCCGTGCTGGCGCGTGTTCCACTCGTCCATCCGGCCCAGCACCTCTGCCGTCTGGTGGATGGCAAACACCGGCCCCTCGGCCACGACGGCCAGCTCCCCGTCGGTCACAACCGTGGCAATCTCGATGATAGAGTCCTGCTGTGTGTCCAGACCGGTCATTTCCAGGTCGATCCAGATCAGCCGGTCTGACGGCGAAGTCATGTCCTGCACTCCCCTTGTGACGCCAGGTGTGACGCCAGGTACGACGCCAGGTACCGGATGAGTTCCGATCCGGGCGACGCGGCGGATTCTAGCAAAGCCGCTCCCGGCAGCGTCGGCCTGGTCGTCGCCGCCCACGGCCGCCGTGGAATCCTTGTGCAAGCCGATGGCAAGCAGTTGCCCTATATGATCCGCGGCCGGCACCTGCGTGTCGTTTGTGGCGACCGCGTGCGCTTTGAGGCCATCCCCGACGGCAAGCCGGTTCTCATCACCGCGATCGCGCCCCGCGACAACGAACTTCAGCGCCTGTCGGGACGCAGCCTTCCCGAGACGATCGCGGCCAACGTCACGCACCTCGTGGTCGTCATGGCGGCGCTGCCAGTGCCCGACCTGTTCCTGACGGACCGGTACCTGTGCGCGGCACGGCTCATGGGGACCACCAGCGCCATTGCCTGGAACAAGTCGGATCTTGCGGGCGTACCTGCCGCTGAACTGGCCGGATACGAAACACTGGGCTGTCCGGTATTTTCCGTTTCAGCCGCAAACGGTACCGGGATCGAGGCACTGCGCGCGTGGATTGGCAGCGGTACGGCCATCCTTGTGGGGCAGTCGGGTGTCGGCAAGTCGTCACTGTTGAACACGCTGGTGCCGGGTGCGGATGCGGTGACGGGAGAGATCTCCGAGGCCAGCGACGAGGGCCGGCACACGACGACAGCCTCCGTCCTGCACCCGCTGGCAGGTGGCGGCGGCTTGCTGGATACGCCAGGGGTCCGGGACTTCGTGCCGGCGATCCCCGAGCGGCGGGCCATCAGCGGTGGATTCGTCGAAATCGAGGAGTACGGCCGCCGGTGCAAATTTAACGACTGCGGTCACCTGCGGGAAGATCACTGCGCCGTTCAGCAGGGCGTGGCCGCCGGGCAGATTGACCCGCGGCGCTACGAGAGTTACCGGCGCCTGATGAATCTCGTCAGGCAGAACGAAGTGCGTCCCTACTAGGCGTCCCCGTTACTCTGCGAGAACCAGCGTGCGCGCCGTGATGGCGTGCGACAGGGTCCCCGCATCGACATACTCAAGTTCGCCGCCCATGGGCACGCCGTGGGCAATGCGCGTGGCGCGAATCCGGTGCTCGCGCGCGACGCTCGCGAGGTAGCCCGAGGTCGCCTCGCCCTCTACCGTGGCACTGGTCGCCAGGATCATTTCGCGCAAGTTGCCATCACCCAACTGGGCCTCCAGGACAGGCACCCCCAGCTGATCCGGGCCAATGCCATCGAGGGGTGACAACCGGCCCATGAGGACAAAGTAACGTCCGCGGTAAACGCCGGATTCCTCAATGGCAATGACGTCGGCCGGAGTTTCAACGACACACACAAGGCCAGCATCACGCCGGGAATCGCTGCAGATGGTGCACAGTTCCGTCTCGGCAAACATGCGGCAGCGGGCACAAAGGCCGATTCGGTCGAGGGCCGCCTGCATAGTCCTGATCAGTCGCTGCGCACCCTCGCGGTCCCGCTCCAGAAGGTGGAAGGCCATGCGCTGGGACGACTTGGGACCGACGCCTGGCAAACAGCGGAGCGCTGCCAGAAGATCCTGCAGGAGCGGCGTAAAGGCCATGTCAGAACGGCAGTTTGAGCCCGGGTGGCAGGCCGAGACCGGCTGTCATGCCGCCCATCTTGTCCTGCACCGCGCGCTCCACCTTCCGGAGCGCGTCGTTGAATGCGGCAACAAGGACGTCCTCCAGCATTTCCCGATCGTCGCCGACCAGGGAGGGATCAATCGTCAGCTTGCGCACCTCGTGTTTGCAGGTCATGCAAATCTGCACCAGCCCGCCGCCCGCCACACCCGCGACTTCCAGAGTGGCCAGCTCCTCCTGGGCCTTCTGCATCTGGGCCTGCATCTTCTGGGCCTGCTTCATCAAACTGCCAATATCGGCTTTCATGGGCTGCTCACTTCCGGGAGGGGGACTTTGGATTCTGGCGGATGGAATCGGGAATGACCTCGGCGCCGAACAGTTCGGCCATCTGTCGCACGTTGCTGTCGGCAGCGATCTTTTCCCGGGCCTGGCGAAGGTCATCGTCGTCGTCCCGGGCCTGCCGGGCTGCGGGGGTGTCCGAAGTCTTGTCCGGGGTTGCCTCCGCACTCACAAACAGCACCTTGATGGCGCTGCCGAGGCGATCCTGAAGTGCCGCCGTGAGGCGGCCGCGCAGCTTGTCGGTGAGCAGGTGGCCGTTGCGCTTGTCGAGCGTGAGCCGGATTTCAAACGGCGTCTGCGCCACCAGCGCGCAGTGCGCCGCCAGCTGCCGGGCTGCCCCGTCGATATTCAGCGAGCCGACGAACGCTGACCAGTCGCCGATATCGGTGGTTCCGCCTGACGAAGCAGTTGCTGTCGCCGCGCTCACTGCCGGACGAACAGGTGCCGGGGCCGACCCGGCAGCGGGACGAGTGGCTCCTGGACTGGCGATGGTTTGGCCTGCAATGGCGGACGTTGCTACCGGTAAATGCCGTTCCGGGTGAAACGCCACCATGCGCAGCAGGGCCATTTCGAAACCGGTGCGTGGATCCGGTGCGAGCGGGAGGTCCCGGCGCCCCAGCACCGCAATCTGGTACATCAGCTGCACCGTTTCCGCGGTCATCACGTCTGCCAGCCGGAGAACCAGCGACAGGTCCCCCTCAGCACCGCCCTCGTTCTCCAGCGCCTGCGTTCCAGCCACCTGCACGACGGCCACCTGCTGCAGAACTGTGGCAAGACCGGCAAGGACATCGCCGTAATCCGGGGCGAGTTCGTCCAGCTGCCGAACCTGGGCCATCAACCCGGCGGCATCGGCAACCGCAAGCGCCTCGATTAACGCCGTGATCCGGGCCCGGTCGAGGCTGCCGAGCATCTCCGCCACGTCGGCGTCACGCAGCCGGCCATCC
>CAZPNN010000301.1:0-12773 GCA_964587605.1 uncultured Chromatiaceae bacterium | reverse complement strand
GTGTAGTCCGGGGTCTGGTAACCCACGTTGATCGGGCCCAGCGCGGCCAAGAGCCGGGAGAGTACGAGACGTCCGCCGGAGGCCACGGAGACGTTGTCTGCGGTGTATTGCGACCGTGCCCCGGCGCGGAACAAGCGGTTGTAGTGTCCGGCAATCGCCTCACGAAGCTCTGTCGTACCGCCGACCGGTCCGTAGGCGTGATCGTGTGGCAGCACGTCGACGTGGGTGACTCGCGGAGGCGCTCCCTCCATCGGGCCGACCTCCGGCTGACCCTGCCCCAGATTGCACCAGTCGGGATCGCCGTTCGTGAAGCCCAGCTTCATCGCCTCGGCGACGACGTAGATCACGCCCATGTACGGCACATCGCGGAGCGCGCCGTGACGCCCAACACCCGTTCCAATCGAATCAGCCATGAGGCTTTCCAGGTTGGCACCATGCGGCGATAACGGCCCCGTCGAACACGGGCCCGTCGACGCACACCCGCTTCATCTGGCGCTGGCCGTCTATCACTACCGGGACCACGCAACCGGCACAACCGCCGACGGCACAGGCCATGAATTCCTCAAGACACAGCTGGGACGGAATGGAAAACTCGTCTGCGACCTTCTGCGCGGCCTTGAGCATGGGCGTCGGACCGCAGGAATAGATCGTCATTCGCGCACGGGCGGCCGCCGGCTGGCCGTCAATCCAGTTTCGGGCAAGCGCCGTGACGAACCCGGCTCGACACCCGGCAAGGCCCGCGTTGCTCGCGAGTTGCGACGGCACCTGCCAGTCGTCGAGTTGCGCGAGCGTGCCAGAAGCCACGTTGACTGCGAACGGAAACGGCAGTTCCGAGCCGAAGAAGGCAGTCGGCTCGAAGCGCACGCCTGGAGAGTGAGCCAGAACTTCGGCCAGGAACATCAGCGGCGGAATCCCGACGCCGCCACCGATCAGGATGGCAACGGGGCGCGCCGGATCCGGCCGAAAACCCTGGCCGATGGGTCCGAGGAGGCTCACGGTTTCGCCGGGTTCGGCCCGGCTTAACGCCTGCAGCCCCGCCCCGATCACCTTGTAAAGCACCTCCACCCAGCCCTCGGCGGCATTGGCCCGCAGGATGGACAGGGGCCGGCGCATCGGAATGCCGGGGGTGCACTGCAGGTGGATGAAGGTGCCCGCGCTGGCGGCACGGGCGCACGCGGGCGCGTGCAGGCGCAGGATGAACTGGCCACCGGGGTAGGCCCGATGCTCCCGGACTTCCGCATCGATGGCGTGGATGGTGCCGCGGTGAGGTTTGGTCATTATTGAGCCAGCCACATTTCAGCAATCACACAGGCGGCGAGGGCATCCACGTCACCCGTTCGGACCTTCTTTGTGCGCGTTCCACTTCGCCGCTGCTCCCGCAGCCGCGACTCGGCTTCAACCGACGTCAGTCGTTCGTCGATGCGGATAACCGGCAGCGGATAACGGGCTTCAAGTTCGGCGGCGAAGCACTCGGCGGCGGACTCGCTGTCCGAGCGTTCACCGGCGCTGCTGCCGGCAATGCGCGCGCGCGCGCCATTATAGGGGACCCCGACCACCAGCTGGCCTGGTCCCCATTCCTTTACGAGCTTGTCCAGTTCCGGCCAGTCGGGCACGCCGTTGCGGGCGGACAGCGTCAGCAACGGGGATGCCAGTCGCGGGCTCTGGTTGGCGATCGCCACGCCGATACGCCGGCCACCGTGATCAAAGACGAGGGCCGAGCCATTCACTGCTGGCATGCGGGCTTAAGGTTCGTCAGGCGTGGCCCGCCTGGTGGCTCAGGGTGCTGGGATCGAAGCCGAGAAGGCGAGTGGACTCGTGCCAGCGCAGCTCAAATGGTGTGTCAAAGATGATCTTCGGCGTGGCCGGCACACTGAGCCAGGCATTCTGCGCGAGTTCGCTTTCCAGCTGGCCAGCACCCCAGCCGGCGTAGCCGAGTGCGACGACGGCGCGCCGTGGTCCGTTTCCCCGGGCCATGGCACTGAGAATGTCCTGCGAGGTGGTCACGCGGATCGCGTCGGTCACGGCCAGGGTCGCGTCGAATTCCCGTTCCGTGGCCTCCGGGGACTCATGGAGCACGAAGCCGCGCTCCTGGTGCACGGGGCCGCCCCGTAATATGGGTTGTCGGGCCAGGACCAGATCGGTGGAATCCAGCGACAGCTGATCGAAGATCGTGCCAAGGTCCATGTCGAGCGGGCGGTTGATCACGATGCCGAGCGCGCCCTGCGCGGTGTGCTCGCAGATGTAGGTCACGGTTTTGGTGAAATTCGGATCCTGCATGGCCGGCATGGCAATGAGCAGGTGGCCGGTCAGAAATGTGGTGTCGGTCATGGTGCCAGTATCGGTGTGCGGGCCGGCCGTGTGAAGCCTATCGCGCTGCCGCAGTGCGTGCGCGCACTGCACCGGCTCCGTCCGAGAACCGCCATTCGTAGGCAAAGCGCAGGACATCGTACTCCGCACTCAGACCGTCCGGGAAGGGCTGGAAGGGCGCGGCCAGCCGCAGGATTTCCATGGCCGCCTGGTCCAGATCCCGGCGCCCGGAGGATGTGCGCAGAATAACTTCGCGCAGCCGGCCATCGGCTGCGATGGCGACTTCGAGGACCGGGTATCGGGCGTTGGCAGTGGCGCTGGCGGCGAATGGGAAATTCAGTGTGCCGATCTGTTCGACCTTGTTCTTCCAGGCGCTGAGGTAGGTGGCGATGCGCGCTTCGCGCGTGTTGGCGCTGATCAGCAACTCCCTTGGCCGGGCATCGGGAATCGCCGTCGTGGTGTCGAAACGGCCCACGATCTCGATGGCGTTGCTGGTCGACGGCAGCATGCTTTGCTGCGTTTCGGGTGTGCGATCCGGCTGCCCTTCATCCGGCGTGACATGAGTGGAGTCCCGGGTGAGCAGCACCGGCTCGCGGTTCCGGACCGGGCTTTGCTCGCCGGGCCGCGCTGGTGTATCGCTACCTTCCTCAGCTGGCCCGAGCACGTCGGCGGGGAGCGAAAGCCCCGGTGCGGTGCGGACCGCTGTATCGGGCGCGGCATTACCGACTCCCGCCAGATTCTGCTGGGCCAGGAGCACGGCGGTGTCGGATGGCGCGCGATCCTCGTATTCCGAAGTCACCAGCACGACTTCCATTGAGCTGGTGAGATTTTCAGGATCGAGCGAGTCGGCGCTGAAGGTGATACCGAGAATGAGGATCCCGTGGAACAGGGCGGCCAGAAATGCCGTGGACGACAGGCGGTCCCGGGCGGCTTCGGCCGTCCAGGTGCTCTGGCTGATGCTCTGGCGTCCGGTTTTGGGCGGTGTTTGCTGCATGCGGGGGAGTCGATTCCGGTTGCACGGCCGGGGAGCGGCCTGATTATACGCAGCACTGCGGTGGGGGACGGGGCCAGGTCACAGATCCGGGAGCTGGCCGTTGTTGTCGCGCCGCAGGCGTGTCGCCATGCCCGGCGTCGTCAGCAATTCACCGCTGGTTGTGATCAGCAGCGCATCGATGATGCCGAGCGAGGCGCTGACGCTGTGAAAACGCGTCGGCCCGGCCACCATCAGCGCTGTCGTTGCCGCATCCGACAGCTCGCCATCCGCGGCCAGCGCGGTGACACTCGCGCTGCCCGTCGTCGGCTCGCCGGTGGCCGGATCCAGGATGTGGTGATAGCGGCGGCCATCACGGGTGTAGCCGCGCTCGTAGTCGCCGGACGTGGATGCGGTTTCACCGGGCGCCAGCGTGAGGCGGGCAATCACCCGGCCAGCGCGCGGGTCCTTGAGACCGATGACCCACGGACTCGCGCCCTTCCGCCCGATCGCGAGCTGACTGCTGCCGCCGATGTCGATCAGCGCGTTGCGGATCCCGTGTTGCGCGAGCAGGACCCGCGCCCGCTCCAGTGCCGTGCCCTTCGCCATGCCGCCGAGGTCGATGCACAGTGGCCGGCTCGCCGACGCAATACGGCCGTCGAAACGCAGGTCGGCGAGGGTGCCCTGGCTGGCACGGAGCGCCCGGCGTACCGCCTCTGGTGGTGGCCCTGAAGCCGCTGCCAGGCTCTCGTCGCTGTCGAACTGCCACAGGCGAACCAGCGCGCAGACGCCGGGGTCGAACAGGCCGCCGCTCTGTTTGTGCAAGGCGATAGCGCGGGTGATCAGTGGTGCCAGGTCGGCACTGATCGGCGCCGCCTGACCCTGGGCGAGCAGGGCATTCACGGTTGCCAGTTCGCCGGTACCGAAGGCGTACCAGTCAGTTTCGGCCTTTCGAAACCGGCGTTCGATGTCACGAATGGCGGCTGCCGCCGTGCCGGCTTCCGCCGACAAAATCTCGATCCGGACGCTGGTGCCGAAGGCCGGGAAGCGGTGGTCGGTGACGGGCGGCGGTTGGCAGGCAGCCAGCAGTGCGGTCAGCCCCGCCAGCGCGATGCCGGCGCGCCAGGTATTCAGGCGCTTTTCGCCTGCGTAGCCGGCCGGGCCGCCAGACGCGCGTCGAGGGCATCGAACAGGGTGCTGGCCACGTCCAGGCCGCCGAGCTTCTTAAGCTCCCGGATGCCGGTCGGGCTGGTCACGTTGATTTCAGTGAGGTAGTCGCCGATGACGTCGAGGCCGGCAAAGATGACGCCACGTTCGCGCAGTACCGGACCGACCTCCGCGCAGATCCACTGATCACGTTCGGTCAGTTCACGCACCACAGGCTCTGCGCCCGCCACGAGGTTGCCCCGGTTGTCGTCCGGGGCGGGGATGCGGGCCAGCACGCGGCTCACCGGCCGGCCGTCCACGAGAATGATGCGTTTGTCGCCCCGGGCAATTTCGGGAATGTAGCGCTGGGCCATGGCGTGCTGCTGTCCGTAGTCGGTCAACGTCTCAAAAACCACGTTGGCATTGTTGTCGCCCTTCTTCACCGTGAAGATGGAGCGGCCCCCCATGCTGTGCAGGGGCTTGACGACGATGTGGCCCTGTTCGGCAAGGAACGCACGCATGTCGGCCATCGACCGGGTGATCAGCGTGTCGGGGCAGCACTGGGGGAACCACGCCGTATAAACCTTCTCGTTCATGTCGCGCAGGCTCTGGGGCCGGTTGACCACCAGTACACCGCACAGTTCGGCACGTTCAAGAATGTAGGTCGTGTAGATGTACTCCGTCCCGAATGGCGGGTCCTTGCGCATGAGAATGAGATCAAGTGCCGAGAGCGGTATCTCTTCCGGAGGCCCCAGTTCATGCCAGGCAGTCTGGCTGTCCGTGACGCGCAGGGATCTGGCCTTCCCCTGGGCCACACCGTTCCGGAGCCGCAGGTCATTTTGTTCGAAATACCAGAGCGTGTAGCCGCGGCGTTGCGCTTCAACCAGCATGGCCAGTGAACTGTCCTTGGCTGGATTGATCGCCGTGATCGGGTCCATTACCACGCCAAGCTGCGGCTTGCGCATCGTTATCACTCCGTTGTTAGGTCAAATACTCGCAGGCGTTGCGTTCCGGCAGCGTCTGACCCCGTTTTGCGACGCTGTGCCTATTCTGGCGCGCCAGTGCTGAAATGGCACGGAAGGCGGGAGTATCATCCGTGGGCGGGCTTTCCGGCGGGGTGGGGCCCGGACCCGTTCCCCCAACGGTGATGGCTTGCGCATGGCTGGGCCTTGATTGTTATGTTAAAAGTTCATGGTGCGGCGGGCGTTGGTCCGCCTGGCCTGGAGAACCCTGTGACAGATAGCGCCGCGCCGGAACTGCACGGGCTAAAAGTGCTCGTGATCGATGACAGCAAGACCATCCGGCGGACCGCGGAGACGCTCCTGTCCAAGGAGGGTTGCACGGTCTACACCGCGGTGGACGGCTTCGACGCATTGGCCAAGATCGCCGACTACCGGCCCGACATCATTTTCGTCGACATCATGATGCCGCGGCTGGACGGGTATCAGACCTGCTCGCTCATCAAGCACAACCGGACGTTCCGGGACACCCCGGTAATCATGCTGTCAAGCAAGGACGGGCTCTTCGACAGGGCGCGGGGCCGCATCGTCGGGTCAGAGCACTATCTGACCAAGCCCTTCACCAAGGACGAATTGCTTGGCGCAATCACCATGCAGACGAGGCCGTAACAAACATGACCCTGGTATTGATCGCTGACGATTCGCCCACCGACCAGCACATCCTGTCGCGGGCCCTGGAAAAACATGGCTTCGAGACGCTCGTCGCCCGGGATGGCGAGGAGGCGATCCGTCTCGCCGGAGAGCGGGCACCGGACGTCATCCTGATGGACATCGTGATGCCAGGCATGAACGGCTACCAGGCCACGAGGCAGTTGGCCCAAGACCCGGCTACCGCGGCTATCCCGATCATCATCATTTCGACCAAGACCCAGGATGCCGATCGGGCCTGGGGTCTGCGCCAGGGAGCTGTGCGCTACCTGACCAAGCCGGTCTCGGATAACGACCTGGTGGCTGCCGTGCAGGACGCCCTGCAGCGCTGATGGTTGTTGCGACGCAAGGCAGCCTGCGCGCCCTCCGGGAGCACCCCTTCGATCTCCTGCGGGAGATCGAGCGTCGCTGCCGCGCTGCGGCGGCCGGTGCCCACGGCGACGACACGGGCCTGGTGGAATGGGTCGGCGTCGGATTCCGGCTCGGTAACGAGCGCTTCGTGGTGCCCCGGGATGAGGTCCGCGAGGTCCTGATGGTGCCGCCGGCGATTACCCGTGTGCCCGGCGCCAAGTCCTGGGTGCGCGGGCTTGCCAACGTGCGCGGCCATCTGCTGCCACTGGTGGATCTGCGCGAGTTTCTCGGTTCCGGCGTCGGGGGCACGGAACGCAGCGCACGGGCGCTGGTGGCGAACAGCAGTGAGTTTCCGGTCGCCCTGGTGGTCGACGAAGTGTTTGGTTTCCGTCGGTTCGTCGACCGGGAACTGGCGGACGAGGCGCCGGCAACCGTGATCCGCGCCGATCGATTTCTGGCTGGCTGCTTCCGCCGCGGCGGAGAAGTGTGGCCGGTCTTCAGCCTGAACCAGCTGCTGGATGCCCGTGACTTTCAGCGGGCGGCCGGCGAGTAGAAGAACGCGTACAGCGAGGCGAGCCAACAATGACAGAACAATCTGGCGGAATCCGACTGCTGCCTACCTTGGGAATTGCCCTGATCCTGGTACTGGTCGCGGCCCTCGCGTTGCTCACACTGAAGCCCGGCGATCCAGTGCCGGGAGAGGTCCCGGCGCCGGGAGCTGCCGTGATCACAGAGGCGCACGCGGCCTACCGGGTGGCGGCCGGGGCAATGCGCGGTGAAACCCGCGCGTTCACCGGGCTTTCGGCCGCCAATCGGCGCATCGCTGCCGCCGATCTGGGTGGCATCGACGCCGAGACAAAACGTCGTGTCGAGCAGATTCGCGAAAGCCTCGACACGATCGAGGAGGGTCGCGGCGAGCTGGTCGACCTGCGTTCCGCGGCCGACCGCCTGGACCGCCTGGTGCCGCGGCTGATCGAGGACATTAACGCGCTCGAAGCCACAGGTGCGGTTCGCGGCCAGCCGGCCACGATGGCCCAGCTGGAGCGCCTGCGCTTGCTGGCCGACGGGCTGCGCCGGGACGTCCGGGGCCTCTCACAGGGCACGTCGGTAGCGGTCGTCCGCAATCCGGCGATGCTTGACGCTGACCTGGCCCTGACCCGGATCGTCCGCGGGCTCGGTGAAGGCGATGCCGAACTCGGCCTGAAACCGCTGGCCGGGGCCGACGCCATTAGTGCGCTCGACGGCGTGCGGCAGCAAAGTGGCAACGTCAGCAAGACCTTGCGCGATGTCCTGGCCGGCAGCGACCGGCTCGGCGCGCTGCGTCAGTCCATGGTGCAGCTCGACGGCCTGATCAGCGAGCTTCCCGTCGTGGTCGTGGGCGCTGCCTCAGCCCCAGCCGGGCCGGCAAGCCTCGCCAGTCTCCTGATCACCGGACTGCTGGTTCTCGCCATCGGGCTGGCCCTGGCGATGGGCTTGATCTACCGGCGTGTGGCGGATACGCGGCGGGACGTCGCCCAACGAACGGCACAGAACGATCGCAACCAGCAGGCCATCATGACCCTGCTGGATGAGATGAGTAGCCTTGCTGATGGCGACCTGACGGTGCACGCCACGGTGACCGAGGACATCACCGGTGCTATTGCCGACTCCATCAACTACGCCATCGAGGCACTCCGTGAGCTGGTAACGACCATCAACGAGAGCGCGATCCTCGTCGATGGCGCTGCCAGGCAGACCGAAGGTTCCGCCCATCAGCTGGCGGCGGCCAGCGAGGCTCAGTCCAAGCAGATCGAGTCTGCCTCGCGCGCCATCAACCGCATGGCCTCGTCGATCGAGGAGGTATCCGGCAATGCGGAGCGTTCGTCCGACGTCGCCCGTCATTCGGTGGACGTGGCCCACAAGGGCGGCGATGCCGTGCGCCGCACGATCGAGGGCATGAATGCCATCCGCGAAACCATCCAGGAAACGTCCAAGCGCATCAAGCGCCTCGGCGAGAGCTCGCAGGAAATCGGCAACATCGTCGAATTGATCAATGACATCGCCGACCAGACCAATATTCTTGCTCTCAATGCGGCGATCCAGGCATCGATGGCCGGTGAAGCTGGTCGGGGATTTGCCGTGGTGGCGGACGAAGTGCAGCGGCTCGCCGAGCGCTCGGCCAACGCTACCAAGCAGATCGAATTCCTCGTGCGCACCATCCAGACCGACACCAACGAGGCCATTGTCTCGATGGATCGCAGTACCACCGACGTGGTGGGTGGCGCCCTGCTGGCGGAGAACGCAGGCGCGGCACTCGAGGAGATCGAGCAGGTCTCCAACCAGATCGCGTCGCTTGTGCAGAATATCTCCAGCTCTGCCCGCGAGCAGGGCAAGGCAGCCTCAGCTGTCACCCGCAGTATGGACGTGCTGCAGGAGATCAACTCCGAAACGGCTGCCAGCACCAGTGCGACCACCAGCGCGATCAGAAAGCTGGCCGAACTCGCCACCCAGTTGCGCCGGTCAGTCGCAGGCTTTCGTCTGCCGCCGATCACCTCATACGCCCGGTCAGGCCTGAAGCGCCTGGACGACGAAGTGCCGGCCGATCCGGAGGTCTTCGATCCCGGTACGCCCGACGACGAGCCGGAAGGCGAGCACGCCAGCACGGCCCGGTTTGACGAACCGGTGTCCTTCGCGAGCAAGCGTACCGCCTGATCGTGACAGCCATTCCTGAGCGCATCGTGGCAACGGATCCCCTTCGGGAGCCGCTGCTGCTCGTCGCCGACGAACTGGCGGTAACGCTGAACGAGGCGCGTGCAGCGCTGGAACAGTACGCGGAAGGTGAGGTTGGCAATCAGCCACTGGAGCGCTGCACGGCGCTGCTGCACACCGCACGAGGCGTTCTGCAGATCACCGAGACCTGGGGCGCCAGCCTGCTTGCTGAGGAAATGGAGCAGACCTGCCGGCACCTGATGAAGACGCGGAGGGGCGCGCAGGCCGACGACGGCATCGAGGCTCTGTCCCGGGCGGCCGTGCAACTGCCATCCTACGTGGAGCGTCTCCGGGACGGCGGCCGCGATGTGCCGCTCGTACTGCTGCCGCTGCTGAACGATCTCCGGGCGGCGCGGGGCCGGCCACTGCTCTCCGAGAGCACGCTGCTCCTGCTGAACGTTGCGCCCGGCGCCGTCGGCGGACCGCGTGCGGTTACCCCGGCAAGTGCCGCGGCGCCAGCCGCGCGGCCCGCGGCGACCGGGGACTCGGCCGCCCTGGGCAAGGTTCTGCGCCCGCGTTTTCAGCTCGCCCTGCTGGGGTGGATCCGCGGCGAAGGGGGCGTCGACTCATTGGGCCGCCTGCAGGACGTCGTGAACAGGCTGGAGGCAGCGTCAGGCAGCGCAGTGGTGCATCAGCTCTGGTGGGTGACCGGTGGTGTGCTGGAGGCCCTTGCGGACCGCGGGTTGGAGGCCGGCGTTTCGGTCAAGCGGCTCGTCGGCCAGGCGGACCGCGAAATGAAGCGGTTGCAGCTACAGGGCGAGCTCAAGTTTGCTGCCCAGCCGCCCGTCGAGCTCGTCAATAATCTCTTGTACTACGTGGCCCGGGCCACCAGCGCCGGACCACGGATCACGGCGATTCGCGAAGCATTCAACCTCTCCGGGCTGATTCCCGGGGACGAGCAGATCGAGGTGGCCCGCCAGAGTCTCGCCGCACCCAGCGTCAAGCTGATGCAGACGGTAGCGGCGGCAATTCGCGAGGACCTGGCCCGGGTGAAGGACGTTCTCGACATTTACGTCCGTACCGGGATGGAGCGCATAGAGGAGCTGGCGTCGCAGATCGAGTTGCTGAAGAAAATTGGCGACACACTCGGCGTGCTGGGTCTCGGCGATCTGCGCGAGGTCGTCCAGACTCGTCGGGCCCAACTCGAAGGCCTGATCGCGGGAAAGCAGAAGCCCGACGAACAGACGCTGGTATCGATCGCTGCGGCAATCCTTGAGGTGGAAGACCGGCTGGAGCACCAGCTCATTGGCTCGATTTCCACGGACAAGTCGGCGGTCCCGGAAGCACCCGGGGAGTACGAGAGCGCTGAACAAATTATCGTGACCCAGGCTGTGATGCGGGAATGCCTGTCCAACCTTGCCCGCGTCAAGGAAGCCATCAGTGTGGTGACAGAGCGCTCCGGTGATGGCGCTGCCCTGGATTCCATTCCGGCCCTGCTCCGTGGAATTACCGCGGCACTGCTGATCGCCGAGAAAGAACCCGCCGGGCGCGTTGCCGAGCGCATCGCAGCGGCAGCCAGCGAAGTGGTTCACCGCGGATCCGGGCCGGAAGCGCGGGCCGCACTCGAACGGCTCGCGGACGCGATCGTCAGCCTTGAGTACTACATGGAAACACTGCAGGCCGGCCGCAAGGAACCCGGCTGGATGCTGGACAATGCCGCCCGATCGCTCGACGCACTCATCCTGCCCACGAAGCAGCAGCGCGTTGACGGGGCAGCCGCCGGTCGTCCGTTCCCGTCCATTGAGGACCTGCAGGTTACGCAGGTTATCGATTCGTCGGAGGCCAGAATCCCGGTCGATTTTCCGTTGCCCGGCGAGTTCCCGCCGCCCGCGGTGTGGCAGGGGCCGTCCGCCGACCGGCCGGTGGTTGCCGATACCGGCCAGGACATCGATCCGGACATCCTCGAACTGTTCATAGAGGAGGCCCGCGAAGCCATCGAAGCCATCAACGTGCATTTCCCGGCCTGGGAGCTGGACGAGGGTGAACGGGATTCGCTGCTCACCGTCCGTCGCGCCTTCCACACGCTGAAGGGCAGCGGGCGCATGGTGGGCGCCGAGCTTATTGGTGACTACTGCTGGAGCGTCGAGCACCTGCTGAACCGCGTGGTCAACGCCACGGTGCTGCGTACGCCGGAACTGGTCAGTTACCTCCGGCGGGCCATTCCCGTGATCGCCGAGTTGCTCGAACAGCTTGAAGCCGGGACTGCGCCTGCCAGCGATATTCGCGCGCTCATTGCCGAGGCGGATGCGCTGGGCCGGGCCGTCACGCCTGTTGCGGCCGATGCAAGTCCCGATAGCGGCGATGCCACCGAATTACTCTCTTTGCCCGAACTCGACGGCATGCTGGCAGCGCCGTCGGAAGAATTGCCGGAGCCGGAGCGCCCGCTGACTGGCGCCGACGAGCCTCTGGTCGCGAGCCTGCCGTCTGCGAAGTTGGCCTCGCTCGTGGCAGCTCCCGACGAGGAACTGCCGGTGGCGTCTATCGACCCGGTGCTGCTGGAGATCCTGTCGCGCGAAGTGGCCGTGCATCTTGGCACCATCCGCGAATTCGTGGCTAAAGCCGGGGAGGCCACGTCGCAACCCCTGCCCGAGCGCATCTTCCGCGCCTGCCACACCTTGCACGGCAGCCTGACGATGGCCGGTGTGACTGCTGCCGTGGAAGTCGCGGCACCATTGAATGACCTGATGGGCGTGCTTTACACAGCGCGGATCCCGGCAGATGCGGCAGTGATTGCGGCGGCCGGCGAGACCGCCGAGGTTGTCGCCCGGATCGTCGGGCAACTGCACGATCCGGTATCGACCCCGTCGTCTCCCGCACCAGAGCCGGACATTCAGGCCCTCACCGCGCTACTCGATCAACTACTGAAGCAGGCGGGAGAGCGTGCCGCTGCGTTGTCGGACGACTCCGCGGACAGTGGCACGATGTCCGCCCTGCTCCCGGCGCTGTCTGAGGAGGACGTGGCCGACTCCGCGGACGACCTGTTCGATGCATCGCCATGGGCGGCATCCACGCCGGAAGGGCAGCTTCCGGGCGAGCCGCAGGCCGAAGACGACGGCGAGCTGGCCCGTGATTTTGAAGTTACTGCCGTCGCGACTGCGGCGGGCTGGGACACCGAGGTCGCGGATATTTTTGCCGAGGAGGCCAGCGAAATTCTTGAGGCGTGTGACCAGGCCGTAATCCGGTTGGCCGCTCCCGTCGATGAGGAACAGTCGCTCGCGGATCTGCAGCGCGGGCTGCACACGCTGAAGGGCGGTGCCCGCATGGCGGGCCTGTTCGCCATGGGCGACCTGAGCCACGACCTGGAAACGTTGCTACTGCACATGGCCGACGGGCTACTTCCGCGTACTGCAGACACCTACGGCCTCGTCCAGTCGGCCTTCGATGAACTGCACGTCCTGCGCGACCAGATTTCGGGCCGGGTCGCAGCGACGCCGTCACCGGCCCTGATGGCGCGGCTAGCCGCGGCCCTGCGTGGCGACGCGCCAGAGTCGATACCTGAGCTAGCACCGGAGCTAGCGCCGGAGCCAACACCGGAGCCGATGGCTGAGCTGGAGTCGCTGTCGTCACCGGCAGTACCAGTACCG
>CAZPNN010000300.1:0-14050 GCA_964587605.1 uncultured Chromatiaceae bacterium | reverse complement strand
GGCTGAGTCTCGTGGAGGTGCTGCCGTCCCGTTCGGTGCTGCTCGAGGGGATGGCGGGCAGCCGTCTCCTGATCGCCACGTCGCACGGCGAGGGGCTGGCCACGTTTGCGCCCGGTCACCAGCAGGCCTGCACGACTGACGGGCAGGTGGTGATTCGCTACGTCGACAATCACGGCCGGCCGACGGAGATCTACCCGGCCAATCCCAACGGTTCACCCGACGGCATCGCGGGCCTGTGTTCGGCCGACGGCCGCGTGACGATCCTGATGCCGCACCCGGAGCGGGTGCAACGGACCGTGCAGCACTCCTGGCATCCCCCGGGCTGGGGAGACGACGGGCCGTGGCTGCGGCTGTTCCGGAACGCGCGGCGGTTTGTGGGGTAGGGGTGGCGTGCGCCGCGCCCTTAAAAGCCTCAGCGGCCAGCGGCATCTGGAAACCGCTGGCCGCCGGACCCCGTCGACCGCCGCCGTTACCCATGGGGACAGTGGGTCGCGCCGGCGTGTCGGCGCTGCTCGTTGCGCGCCGCTACTCGTTGCGCGCCGTCTGCGCCACGCTCACGTCGGTCTTGTAGCTCTTCCCGCTTCTGGGCTGGAAGCTGCCGATCAACGTCATGCCTTTCTGCAGCCGGCCGGCGCTGGCCAGCCGGATCTTCGTGGCCTCGATCAGCTGGCACTCCCCGGGCTCCACGACGGCCTCCTGGCCTTCGTACAGCACCTTGAGCGGCACGGCGCCGCGCCCCTCTTCCATGCAGACCCGGTAGGCCTTGACGGCAGGTCCCCGCCTCACGACTTTTGTCTCCCCGTTGTCCAGTTGAAACTTGCCCACCCTGGCAAGCAGTGCGTCGGTTGGATCCGCCTGCACCACTGGTGCTGCGGCTATCAGGCCCGCGCCGATCAAGGCGACGACACAGATGTTGCGCTTGGTCATGGCTGCACTCCTTATGGTTGTTTTTGTCGGTCTTCTTGCTTTTGTCCCGGAGCAAGCCGCACCGGACACGCCACCGAGACTGCGCTACAAACCATGGCCCGGGTGTCAGGCGGGTGACACGGCGCTCTAAATAGGGCTGATAAGGCCCGGATAGTTCGATTATTTGTTGCGCGGTGTCATCCGGATGACACGCCGGGCGGGATCCGGGGCAGCCCTTGTGTCAGCCTCGTGACACGAGCGGGGCCTGCTGTGGCCGGAAACAGACAGGCTTAAGGGCTTGTGGCACAGTATCCGGTAGCAAATGTCAGTTGGAAGCCAAGGATGGTTCCCATGAAGAATGCGGCAAGGGCGGTCTTTCAGAACAACGAATTACTGCGACATTTGGACAGCGTCGGCATTGATCGGATCGTGCCACTGGCTGCGCGCCGCAGCTACGATCAGGGCGCAGCAATCTTCACGGAAGGCGATCCCGCCGAGGCCATCTACGGCGTGATATCGGGCCAGGTGCAGATCAGCGCCAGGACCTCCGGCAACGGGGAAATCTTTCTCGACTCTTATGGCTCCGGCAGGATCTTTGGCCTGATATCCGGGATCGACGGGCTGCTCCGCTGCACGACGGCGCGGGCAGCGCCTGCAGCCGAAGTGTTCGCCATCTGCCGTGACCAGTTCCTGCGGCTCATCGCGGCCGAGCCGCGGCTATCGATCGGCCTGCTCGCCGTGTTCTGCCAGCGGCAGCGGGTCGTGACCGGGCTGATCGTTGGCGAGTATGCGCAGAGAGATATCCCGGCACGGCTGGCGCACCGGGTGCTCGAATTAACCGGGGTGGACTCGAACGGCACGAGTTGCCTCGATATAACCCAGGCCGAGCTGGCCAAGTTCGTCTTCGTCTCGCGGCAGGTGGTCAACCAGTACCTTAGCGAGTGGCACAGCCGCGGTTGGGTGTCCAAATCCCCTCGCCACCTGCGCGTGACGGATCGCCAGGCACTGGTCGCGGTGGCAGCCAGCGCCGGCGCGGGCATGTGAGCGCGGGCATGTGAGCGCGGGCATGTGAGCGCGGGCATGTGAGGATGGCCGGCCGCGCCTGAACGCGGGGCCTGATACCGCTCAGACTTTCCGGACCGGAAGCTCCGCTTCGTCCTCGTCGATCCCCGCCGCCTGATTGGCAAAGAAGCGGCGCACCTTCAGCGCCTGGCGCAACTTCGCGCGGCGCACGTAGGTCTGCGTGAGCAGGTCCTTCATCGTTTCCAGCAGGGCTGCCGCCTGCCGCCGGTTGAATTCCGGTTCCTGCTTGCCGGCCTCCGGCTCAAAGATCACCCGGCGCACCGCAGTGAAGGTGGCGTCGTCGATCGCGCCGAGATCCTGCACCTCCGCCACCAGATCGAAGATTTTGAGGCGGCCGGCGTCGCCGACGTCGTCGAAGGTGGCGCGCGCCGTCTGCCGGCACATGGCCGCGAAGGCCTGCCACAGGCCGCTGGTGTAGCAGGACAGCGCCTCGCGAAAACGCCCGGCCACGGCGGGCGGCAGGTAGCTCAGGCTGAAGCGCTCGGGCGGGTGCTCGACGGGCTGGGGCAGCGGATTCAGTTCCACCCGGTCGTCGCGCCAGGCGCGGGTGCGGTAGCGGAGGAACACCGGCGCCTTGCAAGCGGCGCACTCCAGGACCACGCCGACCTGCGTCGGGCGCTCGGTCTTGAGTTTGCCGAAGGCAGGGAACGCGGTGACCGTCATGGGCCCGATGGCCCCGCAATGCGGGCACTCCATCGTGCCCGTCCCGCCGCTGCGCTCGAAGCGTCCGTCTGCGGTGATGGCGGCGGTCATCGGTCAGTTCCCGTTCAGCGTGTGAGGGGCTTGAAGCGGATCCGGTGCGGGTTGCTGGCGTCATCCCCGACGCGCCGCCGCAGGTCGGCATCGTAATCCGCGTAGTTTCCCTGGAACCATAGCACCTGGCTGTCGCCCTCGAAGGCGAGAATGTGCGTGGCAATGCGGTCCAGGAACCAGCGATCGTGGGAAATCACGATGGCGCAACCCGGGAATTCCAGCAGGGCTTCCTCGAGCGCGCGCAGCGTTTCCACGTCGAGGTCGTTGGTCGGTTCGTCGAGCAACAGCACGTTGCCACCCGACCGCAGCACCTTCGCCAGGTGCACGCGGTTGCGCTCGCCCCCGGACAGCTCGCCGATCAGTTGCTGCTGCTGGGTGCCCTTGAAATTGAAGCGGCCGACGTAGGCCCGCGATGGCGTCTCGTACTTGCCGATCTTGAGCAGGTCTTCACCGCCCGAAATCTCCGCCCAGACCGTCTTCGTGTCGTCGAGGGATTGCCGCGACTGGTCCACGGCGGCCAGCTGCACGGTGTCACCGAGACGGATTTCACCGGAGTCGGGCTTTTCAATGCCGGTCAGCATGCGGAAGAGGGTGGTCTTGCCGGCGCCGTTCGGCCCGATGATGCCCACGATCGCGCCCGGCGGAATCTGGAAGCTCAAATCCTCTATCAGCAGCCGGTCACCGTAGCCCTTGCGCAGGTGCTTGATCTCGATCACGAGGTCACCGAGGCGCGGCCCGGGCGGGATGTAGATTTCCAGGGTTTCCTGGCGTTCCTGGTACTCCTGCGAGACCAGTTCCTGGAAACGGCTCAGGCGTGCCTTGCTCTTGGCCTGCCGCGCCTTGGGGTTGGCCCGCACCCATTCGAGTTCGGCCTTGATGTTCTTCTGGCGGGCCTGCTCGGACTTTTCTTCCAGGGCGAGTCGCTGCCCCTTCTGGTCGAGCCACGAGGAGTAGTTGCCCTCCCAGGGGATGCCTTGCCCCCGGTCGAGCTCCAGGATCCAGCCGGCCACGTTGTCCAGGAAGTAGCGGTCGTGGGTCACGGCGATCACGGTGCCCGGGTACTGCTCCAGGAACTTCTCGAGCCAGGCGACGGAGGCGGCGTCCAGGTGGTTGGTGGGCTCGTCGAGCAGGAGCATGTCCGGCTCCGACAGCAACAGGCGGCACAGCGCGACACGGCGCCGCTCGCCGCCCGAGAGTTTCTCGACCCTGGCGTCCCAGTCCGGCAGGCGCAAGGCGTCGGCGGCGATCTCCAGCTTGCGCTCGATCTCCCAGCCATTCTTTGCATCGATCTTGTCCTGCAGCTTGCCCTGTTCCTCGAGCAGCTTGTTCATTGCATCGTCGTCGAGCGGCTCGGCAAACTTGTCGCTGATCTCGTTGAAGCGCTTGACCAGCAGCATCATCTCGCCGAGCCCTTCCTCGGCAATTTCGCGCACGGTCTTGCCCGCGGGCAATTCCGGTTCCTGGGGCAGGTAGCCGATGCGGATGCCGGGTTGGGGCCGGGCCTCGCCTTCGAACTCGGTGTCGACGCCCGCCATGATGCGCAGGAGGGTCGATTTGCCGGAGCCATTGAGTCCGAGCACGCCGATCTTGGCGCCCGGATAGAAGCTCAGGGAGATGTTCTTGAGTATGAAGCGCTTCGGCGGGACGATCTTGCCCACCCGGTTCATCGTAAATACGTATTGCGCCACTGAAATCCTTAGCTGTGCGTTCTGGCCGCGTGCTGGAGGGAAAAGGAAGAGGGCGCATTATCGGGCAAGGGCCACACCTTGCAAAGCTATACTCGGGTCTCTTTCGGTTGACTGATCGGGTGCTGACGGTGGCCTCGGGACGCAGTGACGTGCTCGTGCTGAAGGGCGCTAACATCGCCGCCTATGGTTTTGGCGACGGGCACCCCTTCGGTCCGGACCGCCACGATGTTTTCCATCGCGAACTGGCTGACCGCGGTCTGCACCAGCAGGTCACCCTGGCGTGTGCGATGGAGGCAACGCACGCCGAGCTGGCGGCGTTTCACACCCGGCAGCACATTTCGCGTATCGAAACCCTGTGCCTTGCTGGCTCCGGCTGGCTGGATGGCGGCGACACGCCCGCTCTTCGCGGCCTGGATGCGGCCGCGGCCGCCGTGGTGGGGGCCTCGATTTTCGCGATGGAGCACATCATGGCCGGGCACGCCCGACGCGCCTTCGTGCCGATCGCCGGCCTGCATCACGCCGGGCGGGACCACGCGGCGGGGTTTTGTGTCTACAACGACTGCGGCGTCGTGCTGGAATTGCTGCGGTCCCGGCACGGCCTTTTGCGCATCGCCTACGTGGATATCGATGCCCACCACGGCGATGGGGTGTTCTATGCCTTTGAGGACGATCCGGGCATTGGCTTCGCTGATATCCACGAGGACGGTCAGTACCTCTATCCCGGCACGGGCAGTGCAACGGAAACCGGGCGGGGAGCCGGCCTGGGGTCCAAGCTGAACATTCCACTGGCGCCAGGGGCCGGGGATAACGAGTTCCGGGGCGCCTGGGAGCGCGTCGAGGCGTACATCGCCGAATTCCGGCCCGAATTCATCGTGTTCCAGTGCGGCGCCGACAGTGTGGCCGGCGACCCGATCACCCACCTGAATTTCACGCCGGCGGCGCATGGCTACGCGGCAGCGCGGCTGTGTGGCCTGGCCGACCGCTGGTGCAACGGTCGGTTGCTCGCGACGGGTGGCGGTGGCTACAACCGCCGGAATCTGGCGCTGGCGTGGACTGCCGTTGTCGAGGCCTTCGTCGCGGCCGGGCAAGCCGCCTGAAACGATCCCCGGTCGGCCAGCCTCGGTTAGAATGATCTGCTTTCCGACGCGGAGCCTGCCCATGCTCAATTCCCACACCACGCTTGCCGGGTTCGATCCGGAGCTTGCCCGTTCGATCGAGAGTGAGCAGCGCCGCCAGGAAGAGCATGTCGAACTGATTGCGTCAGAGAACTACGTGAGCAGGCACGTTCTCGAAGTGCAGGGCTCCGTGCTGACGAACAAGTATGCCGAGGGGTACCCCGGCAAGCGCTACTACGGTGGCTGCCAGTATGTGGACATTGCCGAGAACCTGGCAATCGACCGCGCGAAGCAATTGTTCTCTGCGGCCTATGCCAACGTGCAGCCGCACTCCGGGTCCCAGGCCAATATCTCGGTCTACCTGGCGCTGTTGCAGCCGGGGGATACCGTGCTCGGCATGAGCCTCGCGCACGGCGGCCATCTCACCCACGGCTCGCCGGTGAATTTCTCCGGCCGGCTGTTCAAGATCGTTTCCTATGGCGTCGATGCCCAGACCGGCCTGATCAACTATGACGAGGTGGCGAGCCTCGCCCGCCAGCACAAGCCGCGCATGATCATCGCCGGCTTCTCGGCGTATTCACGCGTCGTCGACTGGCAGAAGTTCCGGGAGATTGCCGACAGTGTCGGCGCGTACCTGTTCGTCGACATGGCGCACGTGGCGGGGCTGGTGGCCGCCGGCGAGTATCCGAACCCGGTGCCCATTGCGGATGTGACCACCACCACGACGCACAAGACGCTGCGGGGGCCTCGCGGCGGCATGATCCTGGCGCGGCCCAGCCAGGACCCGGAGAAGAACGATATACACAAGAAGCTGAACTCGCTGGTTTTCCCGGGCACGCAGGGTGGTCCGCTGATGCACGTGATTGCGGCCAAGGCGGTTTCCTTCCTCGAGGCGCTGCAGCCCGAGTTCAAGGTCTACCAGAAAGAAGTGAAGGCCAATGCGGCGCTGATGGCGCAGTGCCTGATCGACCGAGGCTACAAGATCGTGTCGGGCGGCACCGAGAACCACATGTTCCTGGTCGACCTGATCGGCAAGGACATTACAGGCAAGGACGCGGACGCCGTACTTGATGGCGCCCACATCACCGTCAACAAGAACGCGGTGCCCAACGATCCCCGCTCGCCGTTTGTGACGAGCGGACTGCGCATGGGCACGCCGGCGGTGACCACCCGTGGATTTCGGGCGACTGAGATCCGCCTGCTGACTGGCTGGATCGCCGACATCCTCGATGACATCAAGGATGAAAAGCGCGCGGCGAAAATCCAGGGGCAGGTCGTCGAGCTCTGCCGGCGTTTCCCGGTTTACCAGTAGGGCGGCGCTAAGGATTCCACGGATTGCGCAATGCAATTTCAGGCGGGTTCCGCGTGCAGTCGGACGCCGAGCGCCTTGGTCACCTTGAGGATGGTTGCGAAGCTCGGATTGCCGCCTGCGCTCAGCGCCCGGTACAGGCTCTCGCGGCTGAGTCCCGCTGCCCGTGCCACTTGCGCCATGCCGCGGGCGCGGGCGATGTCACCCAGCGCCCGTGAGATGCCGGCCACATCATCGGGCGCTTCGGCGAGCCATGCATCCAGGTAAGCGGCCATCTCCTCGGGCGTGCGCAGTTGCGCCGCGACGTCGTACCGGACGGTTCTGGTTTTCGCGCGCTTGCGGATTGATTTCGCGGGCATGTTCTCACTACCTTCAAAGGCGTTGTGCCAGGTCGAGCGCGCGTCTGATATCCCGCTGCTGTGTGCCAGGCGGTCAATACGCACCTGAATTCTGGCGCGCGCGGTGCGGTCGCGAAGGTCGTTGATCCAGGCGAAGTAGACCGGGGTCATCCGGACGCGCACGGGCGGAGTGTAGCTCATAGGCTACGATTGGCAAGCCACGAGTTCACGGGGCAAGCCCTCCGGGCGGTGGTGTCCGCTGAATCGTTCGAGGGCCATGCCCAACCGTGCCGTGCTCGCGGTGCCCCGGCCAGTCGCAAAGCTCGGCAGTTCCGCCAGAAATTAGGTGGCAGCGGGCCGGGTGGATGGTGCCACTTGCGCTTTGACATAACTCCCCGAGTTGCCGCGGTCATTCTTTTAGGCCTTGCGCCGCAGCGGGGGGGCTGAGTCCCACTGCTGCGGCCGGCTCCGACCTCACGGACGGCGAGCAGCAGAGAACAAACAACGCGGCTGAACGCGACGGGGAAGCACGATGAAGCAGATTCTCAGCGGATTGCTGCTGCTGGCACTGGCCTGCAGTTCCGCCAACGCGGCGCTACTCAGCCGCTCATCCGGCCAGGCCTGCTACGACGACGTGCTGAACATTACCTGGATCGCGAACGCGAACCTGGCGGATACCACCACCTTCGGCGTCCTCGGCATCAGCGCCAACGTCCAGCCCGGCCCCTACTGGTCCGGCACCGAGTACGCGCCTGCTACCAGTAACGCGTGGGACTTCTACTTCAGCATCGGCAGCCAGATCAACGACGATAAGACGAATGGGTTCTACGCGTGGGCTGTGCGCCCCGGCGGTAATTCAATTCAGCAATTCCCGCAGCGCTGCCACCAGTACCGCGGCATCCATCTGATCCTTCGGCCGCAACCCCTGCTTGGTCTTCAGGAGTCCTGCCAGATCGACTAGGCGGAGGCTGACGCCGTCCACGTCCGTCGTCGTGATGTGCGGCACCATCTCGGCCCAGCTACAGCCGGCGATCGAGGGCATCACGTCCACGGTGATCTCATCGTTGATCCGGATGGCGTGAAGCTGGTTGGCGGCAAAGACGTCGGGGTCCGCGGCGAGTTCTGCCGCGGCATGATCGGGCAGTCTCGACAGGGCAGCGATCCAGCGACGCGCGTTGTCCGCCGAGGGGTTCACCAGTACGTCGATGTCTTCCGTGAAACGGTTGAAGCCGTGCGCTGCCATCGCGTAGCCGCCTACGAGCGCATAGTCGACGCCGGTCTCCGCGAAATGGCGCGCGATGAGCTTGACGTCCTCCCAGGTGGCCGGCCGCGTGTAGTCCATCAGCCGCGTTTCGCTCGCGCCACCACGGCGTCAACGGTCCAGCGCAGGCGGTCGGCGTCCATCTCTGCCTGAGAGTGGTACCTGAAAACGCCCTTCGGCGCCCGTGTCAGGTATTGCGCCATGCGGGCCATCGCCTCGCGATCTGCCGGCGTGAGCGCCCGGCCCTCGCGCGCCTTGCGGCGCCCTATGGTACGGGCGATCGGTTGTTGGTTGATGGGAGTGCTCATATCGGTCCCTTGAGTTTGGAGTCTACCGGGCCGCTGGATCCTCCGCACGTCGATTGAGTCACGTCGGATGCGAGGATTCGGGGTGGTCCCCGGTGGCGCGCTTTGCCTGGAGCGGCGGTTCAGCTGGGCAATAGATCCGGGGCCTTTTGCTATTGTAGGCAGGTCTCTGGAGAGCCCTGTCTTGCACTGCCCTTTCTGCAGCCACCCGGAAACCAAGGTGATCGATTCGCGACTGGCCGGCGAGGGCACCCAGATCCGCCGGCGGCGCGAGTGCCTGGGCTGCGCCGAGCGCTTCACGACGTTCGAGAGCGCGGAGCTCGTGATGCCGCGGGTGGTGAAGCGGGACGACAGCCGGGAGCCCTTCGATGACCACAAGCTCCGCAGCGGATTTGTCCGGGCGCTGGAGAAGCGGCCGGTGAGCAGCGAGGCCGTGGAGGAGGCGATGGCGCGCGTTACGCACCGCCTGCAGACGATGGGCGAGCGCGAAGTGCCGTCGCGCCGGATTGGCGATCTCGTCATGGAAGAATTGCGCCGGCTAGATGAGGTGGCGTATGTGCGTTACGCGTCGGTGTACCGGAGTTTTCAGGACGTGGAGTCTTTCCAGGAAGAAATTCGCAAGCTCCGGGAGCTCGGCGACAACGATCGGCGCCGTGACCAGCTACCGCTGTTGCCGGACGAGTCCTCGTGAGTTTCACGGCGGATGACCGGCGCCACATGGCGCAAGCTCTGAAGCTTGCTGCCCGCGGCCTCACGACGACCCACCCGAATCCCCGCGTCGGCTGCGTGATCGTTGCCGGTGCTGCCGTCGTCGGCGAGGGCTGGCACGAGCGGGCCGGCGGCCCGCACGCGGAGGCCGAGGCGCTCGCCAGGGCCGGGAATGCGGCCCGGGGCGCGACGGCCTACGTCACGCTGGAACCCTGTTGCCACACGGGCCGGACGCCGCCGTGCACGGCCGCGCTGATTGCTGCCGGCGTCGGCCGGGTGGTTTACGGCGCCGCAGATCCGAATCCTCGCGTCGATGGCGGAGGAGAACAGGCGCTTGCCGCGGCGGGCATCGACGTTCAGGGCGGCCTGCTGGCGGCCGAGTCGGAGCGCCTCAATGCCGGCTTCATCCTGCGGATGCGGCGTGGCTGGCCCCTGGTGCGGACCAAAATCGCCGCCTCGCTCGATGGACGCACGGCGCTTGCCGGCGGCCAGAGCCAATGGCTCACGGGCGAGGCTGCGCGCGACGACGTGCAGCGCTGGCGGGCGCGAAGCGCGGCGATCGTGACCGGTGTTGGCACCGTGCTGGCCGACGATCCGGCACTGAACGTCCGCGAAGCAGGCCAGCCTCTGCCCCGGCAGCCGCTGCGGGTGATTCTGGATTCCCGCTACCGGACGCCGCCAGCCGCGCGAATACTGGCAATACCCGGCGACGTGCTGGTGATTGGCGCTGGCGCTGACGTCAGGCGGAGCGCACTGGAGGCCGCCGGGGCGCGTGTCGAGATTGCACCAATGGATGGCGGTCGCATCGACTTGGCGGCCGTTCTCCGGCGGCTCGGAGAGCTCGAAATCAACGAGGTGTGGGTTGAGGCCGGCGCCACGCTGAACGGCGCGCTCCTCGCCGCAGGACTGATCGATGAGCTGGTGGTGTATGTGGCGGCCAGCGTCCTCGGCAACGATGCGCGCGGCATGTTCGACATGGCGCCGCTCGGCAGCCTGGCCGAGCGTCCCGAATTCCGGCTGCAAAGCGTCCGTCGGGTGGGCGACGACCTTCGCCTTATTTACACGCCGGTGGCCCCGGCAGGAAAATCGTCCTGATGTTTACCGGAATCGTCCAGGGTCTCGGCGCCGTCCGTTCGGTCGCAACAAACTCGTCGGGCCGGCGCCTGGTCGTCGACCTGGGCGCCCTGCACAGCCGGAGCTTTAACCCTGGCGACAGCATCGCGGTGAATGGCGCGTGCCTGACGGTTGTGGAGTTCGGTGGTGGCACGTTCGCCGCGGACGTGTCGGCTGAAACACTGAAGGTGACTACCCTCGGTGGCCTGACGGCAGGGAGCCCGGTAAACCTGGAGCCCGCGCTGACGCTGGCCGAGCCGCTCGGGGGGCACCTGGTTACCGGGCATGTCGACGGGGTGGGCGAGGTCGCCGCGCGGCGCGAGGAGGGCGGAACGGCGATCCTGCAATTTGCGCTGCCGGAATCCCTGCAGCGTTATGCCGCCCGCAAGGGCTCCGTCTGCATCGACGGGGTGAGCCTGACCATCAACGACGTGACGGACGGGCAGGTATTGGTGACGCTGGTGCCGCACACGCTAGGGCACACAATCATGCAACACTATCGGATCGGGACGCGGGTCAACATCGAAGTGGACCTGGTGGCACGCTACGTGGAAAGACTCCTGGACAAGACATGACTTCTGTCAAGAAAAGCATTGTTGGGGTCGCGCCTTCCGGCGCGACCACGCTGGCATTCAGCCCCGTCCCCGCCATCATCGAAGATCTGCGCCAGGGCCGGATGGTCATCGTCGTGGATGATGAGGATCGAGAGAACGAGGGCGATCTGCTCATGGCGGCCGCCAAGGTGCGGCCGGAAGACATCAACTTCATGGCGCGCTTTGGCCGCGGGCTGATCTGCCTGACCCTGACGCGGTCGCGCTGTCAGCAGCTGCGCCTGCCATTGATGGTCGGGGACACCGACCGGCAGCAGAGTACGAATTTCACTGTCTCGATTGAGGCTGCTGAGGGTGTCACCACCGGCATCTCTGCCCAGGATCGGGCCCGGACCGTGCGCGTCGCCGTCAGTCCGGATGCCAACCCGGAAGACATCCGGCAGCCGGGCCATGTCTTTCCCCTGATGGCGCAGTCCGGTGGCGTGCTGACCCGTGCGGGTCACACCGAAGCCGGGTGCGATCTTGCGCGGCTGGCCGGTTTCGAGGCGGCGGCCGTTATCGTCGTGATCCTGAATGAAGACGGCACGATGGCCCGCCGTCCGCAGCTCGAGAGCTTCGCGCGTGAGCACGGCCTGAAGATCGGCACGATTGCCGACCTGATCCGCTACCGGTTGCAGCACGAGGAATCCGTTGAGCGGATTGCCGAGCACAACGTTGAAACCGAGTTTGGTATGTTCCGTCTCGTTGCCTACGAGGACCACGTCAGCCGCAACGTACACCTGGCGCTCGTCAAGGGTGATCTCACGCGGCCCGAGCCGCCGCTGGTTCGTGTGCACGTTCAGGACACACTCGGCGATGTGGTGGGCGTGCGCAGTCCGGAACTTGGCTGGCCATTGCACGCGGCCATGGAGCAGATTGCACATGCCGAGCAGGGTGTCGTCGTCCTGCTCCACTACGGTGAGACGCCGCGAGAGCTGCTGGCTGCCTTCCATTCACTCGGCCGGCCGGCCGGCACTGAACGGCGGGATCCGCCCGGCGGCCAGATTCTCCGCAGTTACGGCACCGGCGCGCAGATCCTGCGGGATCTCGGCGTGCACCGCATGCGCGTACTCAGCGCGCCGAAGCAGATGCATGGCATTTCGGGCTTCGGGCTTGAGATAGTAGAGTACGTGGACGCGCCGGAACGGCGCTCCGGTGGCTGATCGCTTCAGATGCACATGCTCGAAGGACAACTGATCGCGCGCGATGTACGCATCGTGATTCTGGCCGCCCGCTTCAACGAACTCATTGTGCGTAATCTCGTCGACGGTGCAGTTGATGCCCTGAAGCGGCACGGTGCCGTGGATGCCGACATTCACGTCGTGCGCGTACCCGGTGCTTTCGAGCTGCCGCTGGCCGCCCAGCAGCTGGCCAAATTGCGCCGCTACGATGGCATCACGGCGCTTGGCGCCGTGATACGCGGCCAGACGCCCCACTTCGATTTCGTCTGCAGTGAATGTGCGTCGGGGCTCAATCGCGTCAGCCTCGAGCACGGCGTGCCGGTCGGCTTTGGTGTGCTCACCTGCGACACGGTTGACCAGGCCCTGGACCGGGCGGGCGGCAAGTCTGGCAACAAGGGCGCCGACGCCGTGCTGGCCACCCTGGAGATGGTCAACCTCCTGCGTCAGCTGGAGGCCTGAACCCCGTCATGGCTGCCACCGGTCGGCACGGAACGCGCCGTCTGCTGGTGCAGGCGCTCTATCAGCATCAGCTTGCCGGGCACACGGCGGCCGAACTGATTGCGCAATTTTCCGTCGAGAAGGATTTCGAAAAAATCGACGGGAACTATTTCCGTCAGCTGCTCGGCGAGATTCTGGGCGACAAGGCGGCACTCGACACGCTGATTGCGACGGATGCCGACCGGCCGGTGGCGCAACTCGACCCCGTGGAGCACGGCATTCTCTGGCTGGGACTTGCCGAGCTGCAATGGCACCCGGAGGTTCCCGTCAAGGTCGTCATCACCGAGTCTGTGCAGCTGGCGAAGGAGTTCGGCGCCCAGGACGGGCACCGCTACATCAATGCCTTGCTCGACCGGCTCGCCACGAAATTTCGTCCGGCGGCCTGAAGCCGTGAGCGGAGCGCTGGTGGACGAACAGACGCTGATCAGCACCTGGTTCGACCGCCGACGATCCGGTCCCGCGGGGCACCGGGATGACATCGTCGTTGGCATTGGTGACGATGCGGCTGTGCTGCGCCCGGAACCCGGTTTCGATCTGGTGGTCGCTACCGACACCATCGTGGAAGGCACGCACTTCCCGGCGGCGATTGCCGCCAGTGCCGTTGGTCATCGATGTCTGGCCGTCAATCTGAGTGACCTGGCCGCCATGTCTGCCGAGCCACGCTGGTTCTCACTGGCGCTGTCGCTGCCGCGGGTCGACCCGGCCTGGGTTGGCGATTTTGCCGCAGGCCTCTTCGCGCTGGCTGACCCGTTCAACGTGGCGCTGGTCGGCGGCGACACCGTCCGCGGGCCGCTCGGTGTCACGGTGACTGTGCACGGGCGCGTTCGCCCGGGTTGTGCCGTCCTGCGCAGCGGCGCTCATCCCGGTGATGGTGTGTGGGTAACGGGTCACCCCGGTGATGCCGTGGCCGGCCGTCTGCTGCTGGCAGACCCCGCAGCAGTTTTGGAACCGGCAACGCCGCAGGCTGCCTTGCGTCAGCGCTTTCTCTACCCGCAACCGCGTGTGCGGGAAGGACTCGCACTGGCTGGCTTTGCCACGGCGATGATCGATGTCTCCGACGGGCTCGACGACGATCTCGGTAAGTTGCTGGCCGCAAGCTCGGTTGGCGCCGAATTGGACGCAGCGGCGCTGCCACTCAGTGCCGAATTGCTGTCCGTCCGCGCGGGCGAAGCTCTCGAGTGTGCGCTCACGGGCGGCGACGA
>CAZPNN010000299.1:0-7132 GCA_964587605.1 uncultured Chromatiaceae bacterium | reverse complement strand
GTCGAAGTTGACGATGACCTCGCCGCTGAACAGTCCGGGGTGTGTGCCCGGAACGAGGGGGTCCGATGCATCCAGCACGAGGTTGACCGTGAAGGGGCTGTTCTGCGCCACGGTGTCCGCCGGAGCGATCAGCTTGATGGTGCCTGCTACGACGGTTACGGTGCCTGCTTGTGCCACCGGCCCGGCTGAAATCAGCAGGAGGGTGGCGGCGAGTGCTCGGTAGTTCATGGCGATTCTCGATTCAATAAGCGCAATTATGGCGCAATTACGGTCCAGCGACGGGGGCGGTGACCACATCACGCAGCAGGCCCACGTCCTTGATGCGACCCTGGCCTTCGAGCGTGACGTCGATGATGTGCGCAATGCCGTGCGCGCCGCCCGGTTCACCGACCCCCGGTTCGCCTAGCAGGGCGCCCTGCACGAAGCTGCCGGTGCCGGTCACGTTGCTGGTGAACTGGTCGGGCTGCGAGATCAGGTTGACGCCCGATACCGAGCCGCCGGCGCCGAAACTGTAATCAGGGTTCGTCCAGGTGCCGGTCCAGTTCGGGTTGCTGCCGAAGTTCACGGTCATGGCGCCGATCGTGGCGTTGTTCACCGACATCGCCCCGCTGTAGTTGACGCTGATATTGCCGGCATTCAGTGCATCGAGGCCCGCCTGGCTGGTGGCGTTGCCCCACGCGAAGTAGCCGGACTGGCCGTTGCCAATCGGGCCGTGCGTCCAGATGTCGGCCGCCAGCAGTATCTCGTCGTCTTCATCCTGTTCCACGCGGGCGATGAGTCGCGATATGACGTCGCCCTCGTCGCCTCTGGAGCGCAGCATGTTGTAACCGTCGGGCCGTGGCGTGATGATCGTGCTCATTGGCAGTGAATCGATATCGCCACCACTGAGGTCGCCGGTCTTCGGCGCTACGGAAAAGTCGGTGCCGTCTGCGGCCAGCCTGAAGCTGCCGAATTCGGTGTCCTCGGCTTCGCCGGTGCTGCTGAAGCCGCTGACGATCGTGGCGAACCCGCAGGGCGTGCCCGGGGTGCAGCCGTCCACGGGTAGCGGAGGCAGCAAGGGCGTGAGTGTCGGCACGCACTGATCAGCGAGCAAGTCGCACTCGATGTCGACCTCGGGCAGATTCAGCGTCACCAATGGTGCGGGAGCTGCGGGCGCCAGACTGCCCCACGGGCCCCAGCACAGCACCGAGTCCGCGGCGTCGGGTCCGGAGCAGGGGTCGAGACTGGCTACACGGGCAGGGTCGGCGCGTTCCGCGGCTGGCCCAGCTGCCGGCGAAATCGCGGCCAGCTGCTGCTTGCAGGCATCGATCACGCTCTTAGGCGCGGCTTTGGGGTCTGTCGCCCAGCGTTCCAGCAGCTGCGCGCAGTCCTGGTCGGAGCGCTCTGCATTGGCCGCCAGCGTGGGCGCGGAAATTCCAAGTAAGGGCAGGCTCACCACGATGAGCGACCCGAGGGCTGTAAATAATCGCATGTTGTTTCCCACCTTTACCGGCCCCGCATTGTTGGCTTGCAGCCGCGGTTCGCCGTTCTTCTACTATTCTTGTCGCCCAGTTCTACACGATGTGGGTTTGCACTTCACGATACGCCTCACAATTCTGCGGACTGGATCTCATTCAACTTAATTCCGCTCCGTCAATGCGGACTCCCTAAAATGCATACTCCGGGGCTCAGAAACGTCGCGACAATCCCAGGCTGACCTGGTGGCGGTCGTACTCGTAGATCACCACGTCCGACTGGTTGTCCGTGTACGTCCAGCTGGCGATCAGCGACCACTTGTCGAGCCAGCCTTCGCGATAGTCATGCTGCAGGCCAACCACGGTCCGGAGTTCGTCGTCGTCCCGCGCCGTGGTGAAGCCGGGTTCGATATCCTCGAAGTCGTACCAGCGGTAGCCGACCCGCGCGAAAACGGCGCCGTTGGTCCAGGCCTCGCTGTTGAAGCCGACGAAGACTTCGGGGCCGCTGTAGCTGTAAACGTCGTTGTCGGCGTCGAAGTCCGGATAGCCCGCACCCGCCTGCACCAGCAGGCGGCGCTCGCGGAAGTAACGGCCGACGGTCAGATTGACCGCCTGGTACCGTCCTTCACGGCCGCTCTCGGCGCTGTCGTCGTAGCTGCGTTCGGTAATGATCCCGTCGAGCCCCACCTCCCAGTTGTCGCCCACCTGCCAGGCGATGCCCGGATTCAGGCTGCCGAACAGCGCCAGGTTCTCGTTATCGAGGAAGATCTGGTCCGCCTGCAGGCCGACGTAAGCGCGCCAGCGGCCGGGCACGACCCAGGCCGGGCCGGTGCGCAGAGTCAGCACCCCGAGATTGAAGTCAGTCTCGTCGACGTAGGCGCGGTAGTAGGCATTCGCCTCGCTCTGCCAGATAAAACTGCCCGGGTACTCGCCCCACTCGAAGCGGCGGTTCGGGTTGTAGGTGTGGCTGATGCCCGCGTTGATGACCGCGGCCCCGTCGCTCGTTTCGCGGGATTCGGGCGTCACCTGGAAGGGGAGGCCGCCGATTTCGATGATGTCCCGGGCCACGCCGACATTGACGTTGGAGTCGTACATCAGGCCGCCGTAAAACGACGGCGACCACTGGTGGCGCGCCGCGTATCGCCGCTCGTCGGCGTCGATCTGGGCGAGAAAGGCCAGCACCGTGGCCCGCACCGAGGGGGGCGTATTCGGGTCGTCCAGTACGCGCTGGGCTTCTGTCCGTGCCGCGGCGTAGTCGCGCGACAGGTAATAGACCCGGGCCAGTTCAAGGCGCGCCCGGCTCAGCGAAGGGTTGGCGGCCAGCAGGCTCGTCAGCCGCTGGCGGGCCGTGCGCAGACGCGACTCCTCCACCGCCTGCATGGCCGCGTCGAAATCCTTCTGCACTGCCCCAGCGTCGGCACTGGTCTGCGCGCGAACCGGATTCGCGGCCACCAGCCCCAGGAAAAGGGCGAGACACACACCGGTGAGCCCGTGCCTACGGGCAGTCATAAACTTGCTTTCCATAAGCCTTTTTGTTGTAGTTTCACGGCCTTGCGCAACATTCCGGCACCCTGATATCAACACTCAATCGACCATGTCGCTCTATCGCCGGGTTGCGGCCCGGATTCTGGCGTCAGGTTGCTTATGTCTAGTATCCACTGTCGCGTCACCTTTTCCCAATGAACTTTTTGGGTACCGGCAGTTGCCGCAGGAACACCTCAGCGATTTTCCCCAGTGGCTCCGTGTGCTCGAACGTCACCTTAAGGATGACCTCAAGGACGGCGAGTGCGGAGCGCGGACGTTCAACCGCTGCCACCTTGCCGAATGGCGCCGGTTCCTGGAACAGACGAAGAGCCTGCCGTTTCGCAAACAATTGCAGGCCGTGAACCGCTTTGCCAACACACGGGAGTACGTGCTCGATCTCGACAACTATGGCGTTGAGGACTACTGGGCGATAACCCGGGAGTTTCTTGGTAATGGCGGCGACTGCGAGGACTACGTCATCACCAAGCTGTTTTCCCTGCGCTGGCTCGGCTACGCGGTGGATGACATGCGGCTGGTAGTCGTGCAGGACACCAACCTGCGCGTTCCCCATGCCGTGCTGGCGGTGACCCGTGGCGGCGAGACGCTGATTCTGGACAACCAGGTGCAGGCCGTCCTTTCTGACCGGGATGTCGTGCACTACGCGCCCGTGTTTTCCATCAATGAATCCCGCTGGTGGATTCACCTGCCGCCATCATGACGGCTGAAGCGAAACGCCCCGGTCATTTCTCACCGGAAGGGATTGCGCTCCTTGCGCTGCTCGTGTTGGTTGGCATTGGGGCCGCTCTGATCAACGTCTATATAGAGGGCGAGCGGCAGCGGGACCTGCTGCAGTGGGAGTCGCGGCTGGGACTGGTGGCGGATGCCAAGGCGGATTCCCTGGTGCGAATGCTGGCCGCCGATCGCCGCGAACTTGAGGAACTGGCGCGCAACGCCTCCCTTCAGCTCTATCTCTGGCAGGTGGTCAAGGCCCGGCAGTCGGCTAACGCCGCTGCCGACCCGGCAGAGCAGGCTTACCTGCGAAATCTTGTGGTTGCAGCGGCGGAGCGGGGCGGCTACCTGCCGGATTCCGGCACGCGGCTGCCGGCGAATCTGCCGCGCCGTTCGACATCCGGGCTCGCCCTGCTCGATGCGGAAATGAACCCGGTCGCGGTCTCGCCCGGTCTTGGCAGCGTCACCGGGAGTCTCAGCGAGGTTGCACGCCGCGCGCTGGCCACGCCGCCGCAGTTGGTGGTGGACCTCGTGCTCGACGCCGACGACCAGGCGGTACTGGTGGTCGCCGTGCCCGTGAACGCGGTACCGGGAGCGTTGCAGACCGGCGGCGGTCCCGCGGGCGTGGTGCTTGGCGTGCGCGGCGCCGACCAGGATCTCTTTCCGTTGCTGAGCCGGGGCCCGGCCTTCGCCGAGGACAGTGAAACCCTGCTCCTGGCGCGCCGGGATGACAGTGTGCTGTTCCTGTCGCCGACCCGCGAGGGCGCCAACGCCCTTCGCCGGAGCATGCCGCTAGACCGTCCGATGGCCGATGCGGAGCTGGCGGAAGTGTCTGCTGTGCTCACGCCCGATCGCTTTGCGGCTCTCGACAACTATCGTGGCACGCCGGTACTGCAGGCGAGCCGGCGCATTCGCGGGCAGGACTGGGTGCTGGCCCAGCAGGTGAATGCTGCCGAGGCCCTCCGCGGGGCGAACGAGCGGCGGTCCTTCCTGCTGGCCACGCTGTCGCTGCTGCTGCTGTTCATTGCGGCACTGGCCGTGGCCGCCTGGCGCCACGGCAGCAGTGTCCGGGCACGCCAGCAAGCCGCCGAGCTGCGGGAAAAGGCCGGCAAGCTGCAGCGCCAGACGGATCTGCTGCACACGATCACCGACAACGTCGACGTGCTCACGGTACTCATTAACCGGGAGCAGGAAGTGGTGTTTACCAACCAGGCGGCTGCCGATGCGGCGAAGAGCACCATCGCCGGTATCGTGGGCGGGCGGCTTTCGAACGTCTTCGGGCACGCCACGGCGGTGATCCTCAATTCGCTGAGCGACGACGTCCGCCGGCAGCGCGTGCCACAGCACCGCGTCCTGCCGCTCACCGTCGGCGGCGCGCTCCGCAGTTACCAGACCAGTGTGATCCCGGTGGAGCGCATCGGCGAGCGGCGCCAGCTGGTGTTGCTGGTGCTGAGTGATGTCACGGACCTGAAGGTCGCCGAACAGCACCACGCTGACCTGTTGCGGGAGCTCGTCAGTACGCTGTCTAACGTGGTGGATCTCCACGATCCGTATTCCGGCCACCACGCCAGCCGGATGGCCGAGGTGGCGCAGGCGGTAGCCCGCGAGCTCGACCTGCCGGAGGCTGAGCAGGACACCCTCGGGCTCGCCGCCACGCTCGCCAACATCGGCAAGATCATGATTCCGAGCGAATTGCTGACCAAGACGGAGCCGCTGACGCCGGCCGACCGCGAGTTGCTGCGCAGGCACGTGGATTACAGCCTTGAGTTGCTCAAGGGCCTCGACTTTGAGGGTCCGGTGCTCGAGGTCATCGCGCAGAAGCAGGAACTGCTCGACGGCAGCGGTTACCCGAAGGGCCTCACCGAACAGCAGATGACGCTGTCCGGCCGCATTCTCTCCGTCGCGAATGCCTTCGTGGCGCTCGTGAGCGTACGCGCCTATCGCCAGGGCGTGTCGATCGAAGCCGCGCTGGAGGAACTGATGCGTGGCGCCGGGACGCAGTACGACCGGCGCGTGATCGCGGCGCTGTTCCACGTCGCGGCGAACCGCCGCGACTGGTCGCAGTGGGCGGTGTCGCACCCGCCAAAAGGTACCGGACCTTAGTTATTTTATTTGCTTAGTTGTTGGTCGCTGCGAAGGCGCGAAACGTCGCGGCTGAAGCCTCTCCTGCGGTGGTCTTACGGCGACCGCCAGGCGAGCTCGAAAAACGCCTCCCGATCGCGCCCCGGAAAGTACCGGTAGCTGTCGAAGGCGAAATCCGCCCGGTCCGCGTACAGCGTGTCCGTTACGTTGTTCACCCGGACTGTCGCCGTCCACGCCGGTGCAAACGACCACGCGGCGCGCAGGTTCAGCAGGTCGTGGCCTGGGTAGTCCTCATTTTCCTGCGCCGTCAGGTAATAGCCACCCTGGTGCACCCATTCGGCCTCGGCGAGCCACGGCTCGCGGTTCCAGCCCAGGCGGAGGCTGCCGAGAGTGCGTGGTGCCGTGTCGATGTCGTTGCCGTCGGTGATCGTTTCGCGGCCGGTCAGCGCCTGGCTGAACGCGTAGGTCTGCTTCGCCCAGGTGGCCGCCAGCGAACCGTAGAACCCCAGCTCGCTCCGGGCCTCGATGCCCACTTCGACGCCCACGTGCTCGCTTTCGCCGTTGCTGACATTGAAGCGGTTCGAGTCCTGCAGGACGTAGTCGTCCTTGCGCATGGCAAAGGCCGCTGTGGCGACCTGCAGGTGTGGGGATTGCCAGCGCCAGCCGAGCTCGAGGCTGTCGATCGATTCGGAGTTCAGGTCCGCCACGCTCTGACCGGCCTGCAGGCGATAAAGCTCAGCTGCCTGCGGCGCACGGAAGCCCCGGGTCAGCGTGGCGTAGAGCGATGTGTAGTCGCCGGACCGGTACAGCAGGCCGATATTTGGTGCGAGATTGCTGAAACTGTCGCTGCGATCGGCCGGTCGGTTGAACAGGCACGGTGGGTCGCACGGGGTCCCGTCATCCCGGTCGTTGCCGTCGAGCATCCGGTTGTCGTAGTCGTAGCGCAGCCACTCGAGGCGCAGGCCGCCCACCAGTGTGATCCGCGGCGTTAGCGGCAGTTCGGCCTGGGCATACGGCGAGGCCAGCCACTGCCAGGCGTCGTAGTCGTAGTGCTGGCCGGCGGGGCGAGGCGGCGTGCCGGTTTCCGGGTTGGACTGGAATTCCTCGAGCCAGCCGTTGGCGATTTCGAGATCGAGGCCGGCCGTGACGCGGGCGGAGCCGAGCATCGTGTGGCGCAGCACCGTCAGCCCGCCGCGTGTCTGGCCGTGCGTCTCGACCGGTTCACCCAGCAGGAAGTGCTGGAGAAATTCCATGTTGGAGCGGCGCAGGAACCCGTGAATGTCCCAGCCGTTGTCGGCCGTGTTGGCTGCCGGTTGAAAGCGCACGTGCGGGCGCTGGCTATT
>CAZPNN010000298.1:0-4607 GCA_964587605.1 uncultured Chromatiaceae bacterium | reverse complement strand
CTCCGCCGCTTCCGTCAGCGTGCGGGGTAACTGACGTTTTGCGGGATATTGCCGCGCATAGGCGTTGCCAACCACCGGCGGGTCCGGCTCGATCCGTTGCTCGATGCCCCATAGTCCGGAGCCAATGGCTGCGGCGAGCGCGATATACGGGTTGATGTCGGCAGCGGCGATCCGGTACTCGACGCGCTGGCTCTTCGGGCCTCCCTGTATTACCCGCAGCGCCGTGGTCCGGTTCTCGACGCCCCAGGTAGCCGAGGTGGGGGCCCAGAACCCCGGAACCAGCCGTGAATAGCTGTTCACGGTGGGCGCCACCATCGCCAGCAGTTCGGGCAGCAGCGCCTGCTGGCCACCGACGAACCAGCGCATTTCCTGTGACATCGAGTGCTCGCGCTTGCCGTCATGAAAGACGGACCGTCCCCCTTTGGCCCGGTTCAGCGAAACGTGCAGGTGTCCGCTCTGTCCGGGCCAGTCCTTCGACCACTTCGCCATGAAGGTGGCCATCAGGCCATTTCGTTGCGCGAGGACTTTCGTGAAGGTCTTGAACAGCGCCGCCCGATCGGCGGCCTCGAGCGCACCGGAGTACTGGATCGCCCCTTCAAGAACGCCGGGGCCGGTCTCGGTGTGCAGCCCCTCGAGGGGGAAACGCATGGCCGTGCACAGCTTAAGCAACTGGTGATAGAACTCCGCGTGCACCGAGCTGCGCAGGATCGAGTAGCCAAAGTAGCCCGGCGTGAGCGGCTTCAAGCCCCGATAGCCCTTGTCCCGGATCGAGTCCGGCGTCTCGTTGAAGACAAAGAACTCGAATTCGGCGGCCGCGTTGACCAGGAAGCCTGCGTCCGCCGCCCGGGCGAGCACCCGGCGGAGCAGCCCGCGGGGGCAGATCGATTCGGCGGCCCCCGTAAATTCGCCCAGGAAGAACAGCATGTTGTCCTCGAAGGGAATCTCGCGGCAGGTGGCGGGAAGCACCCGCACACCCGCATCCGGGTAGGCCGTGTGCCAGCCGGTGTATCTGGTGTTGTCATAGAGCTGATCGCTGGAGTCCCAGCCCAGCACGACGTCGCAGAAGCCGAAGCCCTTCTCGAGGGCGGAAAAGAACTTGTCCCGCCCCATGTACTTGCCGCGCAGGATGCCATCGTGATCCGCGACGGCAACCTTGACGTGCGCAAGCCCGCGCTCGGTGACGAGCGCGCGCGCGTCGGCCGCCGTGCGGATGTTCTCCGGTCCTTTCACCATCGACTAGTGTCCGGACTTGCCACCGCTGGTCGCAAATTCCTCTTCCGGGGAAAGGATGAGGCGGTGCCGGCCGATGGTGGCAAAGTACAGCAGGCCGAGCGCGTACCAGACGGCCGCGGCATACACGCCGTTGCGATACACCGGGTCCTGGAGCTGGAAGTAGATCGTCACCAGCGCGATGACGACCGTGACCGCCGCGCCGGCATTGCCCAGCGGGCTGCGATACGGGCGCTCGATGTCCGGCATGCGCTTGCGCAACAGGATGAACGACAGCCCCTGCATGGCGTAGGAGATCATCGCGCCAAACACGGCCATGTTGAGCAGTGTCCCGCCGATGAGTGCGCCACCTTGCTCGCTGCCGAAGGCAAACCACACGGCCAGCATGACCGAAAAGCCGATTATCGCCCCCGTGTACAGCGCCACATGGGGCACCTTGTGCGTGCCATGGGTGATGGACATGAAGGGCAGGTAATAGCCCGCTCGCGACAGCGAGTAGATTTGCCGGCCGTAGGCGAAGATGATCGTGTGAAAGCTGGCCACCAGGCCGATGACCGCCAGGAATGCCAGCACCTTGGCCGTGCCAGTGCCGTAGATCACGCGGAAGCCGTCCAGCAGCGGCTCAGCCGACGTGGCCAGTGAAAATGCCCCCTGCATCTTGTCCGGGTCGGTGGAGCCGATGCCCGCATTGAGGAACGTGACCAGCAACGCCGACAGGGTCAGCGTTGCCATGCCGTAGATCAGGCCTTTGGGCATGTCTTTCTTCGGGTCGTAGGATTCCTCGGCCGCCAGCGGCAGCTGTTCGATGGCCAGGAACAGCCAGACCGCGAAGGGCAGGGCGCCCAGTGCACCAGCGATGCCGAATGGCAGCCAGCTGCCGCCGCCTTCGGGGAGTAGTACGGCGGCACCATCCGGTCCCACTCCGATGTTCAGCGCCCAGCGATTCAGGTCGAAGTAGGGGATCGCACTCACCCAGTACACGGCCAGTACGGCGAGCGCGCCGAGTGTGACGAGGACCGACACCTTGAACGACAGTTCCACGCCACGCAGGTTCAGCAGCAGGAAGATGGCATACGAGCCCAGCCACCACAGCGGCTGATACTCCGGGGGCGTCTCGAAGATGGCCGTGAGATAGGAACCAATGAAGAACACGATAACTGCCGGGGTCAGGATGTACTCGATGCTTTCAGCGAGCCCGGTCACCATCCCGCCCCACGGACCCATGGCACTGCGTGCGAAGGAGTAGGCGGCGCCCGTGTGCGGCAAGGCGGGTGACATTTCCGCGATCGAAAAGCACAGGCACCAGTACATCACCGAGATGATGACCAGCGCGATCAGCATGCCGCCGAAGCCGGCCGAGAGACCGAAGTTCCAGCCGGAGTAGTGGCCCGAGATGACGGCTCCGACGCCGAGTGCCCAGAGCGAACCCACGCGCGCGTAGCGCCGCAAGCCGCGTTTCTCGAAATAGCCTTGCCCGGCGCTGGTGTAGGAAACGCCGCCAACTGTCTTTGTCTCGCTCATGGAATCCCCCCCCCGTGATTGATGACGTACCCGCCCTTTGTGGCAGCGCGGCGGGAGCGCGCCGAGTATAGGCCCGAAACCTGGCCGGCTGAAAATCTGGCCGGCTGAAAACCTGGCGGGCTGACAAGACGCTGCGGACGGCGAACGCGGCCGTGCTGGTGGCGCTAACGAGCCAGCAGGACATACAGCGCGCCGGTGCCCCCGTCCCGGTCTGGCGCCGTCGTGAAGGCCAGCACCGTGTCCCACTGCGGCAGCCACTTGTTCAGCTTCACCTTCAGCACCGGTCCGCCGGGCCCTGATCGCAGGCCCTTGCCGTGGACGATGCGGACGCAGCGGTGGCCCTCCAGTAAAACGTCCGTCATGAAGTCCCGGAGCGTGATCCGTGCCTCGCTGGCGGTCAGGCCGTGGAGATCCAGTTCGTCCTGGATGGCGTACTTACCCCGCTTAAGGTCCTTCAGGACCTTAAGGGGCACCTGCGGACGCCGGAAGCTCAGTTCTTCGCCCGTCTCGAGCCCGACCTCGCCGGGCTTTCCAGACAGCGACTCCCGGAGCACGGCCTGCTCGTCGGCCCGGGTGAAGCGGGCCTGCGGTGATGGCGGGGGCTTGCGCAGGGGTACGCGGCGTCGGGCCTTGAGGGGCTTCACCGGACCTACGAGCGATTTGAAAGTCGTGGCATCGTCCGTCTCCGGATTTTTTCCACCCTTTCGCGTCACCGGGGATCCTCGCCTACTCGCGGGTTGGCTCGCGGGTTGGCCCGCGATGATTTAGCATTCTACGGCTTCACCGTCCCGGCTGCTGAATAATGCGTCTCCTCCTTTCCAATGACGACGGCTATCTGGCCGATGGGCTGGCCACGCTTGCACTGAGCTTGTCCGACCTCGCAGACATCACCGTCGTCGCACCGGACCGGAACCAGAGCGGTGCCAGTCACTCGCTGACGCTCGATGCACCCCTGCGAGTCGGCAAGTCACGGGACGGCATGTTTTATGTCACCGGCACTCCAACCGACTGCGTGCATCTCGCCATTACCGGGCTTTTGGAGCAGGAACCGGACATGGTGATTGCGGGCATCAACCACGGCGCGAACCTCGGTGACGACGTGCTCTACTCCGGCACCGTCGCGGCCGCCGTCGAGGGGCGGTTCCTCGGGCTGCCGGCCATTGCGGTGTCGCTGACCGGCGAACACCGGCATTTCGACACCGCCGGTCAGGCGATCCGCACGTTGTTCCAGACGCTGGAGAAGTCGGCACTGCCGCCAGACACGATCCTGAATGTCAACGTGCCGGATATTCCCTACGGTGAGCTGCGTGGCTTCCGGGCCACCCGTCTGGGGTCCCGACACCGCTCGGAGCCCGTAGTGGAGGCGCGTGATCCCAAGGGGCGGCCCATCTACTGGGTGGGAGCGGCCGGTAAGGGACAGGACGCCGGGCCAGGGACGGACTTTCACGCGGTCGAGCATGGCTATGTGTCGGTCACGCCGCTGAAGCTCGATCTTACCGACGGTTCCCGTGTGGAGTTGATTGCCGGGTGGCTGCCGAAGTGAGCGGTGAACAGCGCGCAATCCGGGGTATCGGCATGACGTCCGCCCGCACCCGTGACCGGCTGGTGCAGCGGCTGGGAGAGACCGGCATCAGCAATCCAGCGGTGCTGGAGCGTATTCGCAGCGTGCCTCGTCACCTGTTCGTCGACGAGGCGCTGTCGAGTCGGGCATACGAGGACAGCGCCTTGCCGATCGGGCAGGGACAGACGATCTCCCAGCCCTGGGTCGTCGCCCTGATGACGCAGGCACTGGTCACCGATGCGCCGCAGCCACTGAAGAAGGTCCTGGAGGTGGGCACCGGCTGCGGCTATCAGAC
>CAZPNN010000297.1:0-2984 GCA_964587605.1 uncultured Chromatiaceae bacterium | reverse complement strand
CTCTGCCGGCGCACGGCGCTGCCGCCCGCCTCAGCGTGCTCGGAAAGCGCCTCGCGGAGCGCGAACGCGACCTGCACGGGCAGGGTAAACGGCGAGAATCCGTCCCGGTGCTGGCTGCCGTAGTACGCCCGGCAGCACCGGCACGTGCAGGAAGCGCAGGACCGGCGTCCGGTCCGCAAGCAGCGCCTGCACGTCTGCGGCGCGAGCCGCCGCCATCACCGACGGGTAACCGGCACCGGCGGCAATCGCGCAGAAGTCGACGCCAGCCGACACGGTGGCCTGCCCACCGGTGGACTCGTGCTGCCGGTTGTCGATCAGCACATGGACGAGGTTCGGTGGCGCCTCTGCACCGACCGTGGTCAGCGCGCCGAGGCGCATCAGCGCCGCGCCGTCACCGTCGATGGCAACGACACGCCGGTCCGGGCGGGCCACGGCGAGGCCAAGGGCAACGCTCACCGCGCACCCCATGGACCCCACCATGTAGAGCTGGTTGACCGTGTCGCCAAGCGCGTACAACTCACGGCCGGTGAAACCGGTGGTAGCCACCAGCAAGTCCCTGTCCCCGGTGGCCGCACGGATGGCTGCGAGTACGGCGTGCCGCTGGACCACAGGCTCCGGGCGCTGGACGGTGGTTAGCAGCCGGGGTGGCGGGCACTTAGGGGCGGCGGACAAAGGCGTGTTCGTCACGCTGCCCTTCCGCATCACCAGCGCGTAAGGACGTCGTTCGGCCTGCATATGGGCCATGGCCCGGTCGAGCGCAGGTCCGATCGCTGACAACTCATCAGGAAACAGCTCCCAGGGGATGCCCATCAGCTCAAGCAGTTGTGGCGTGATCGCGCCCATCAGCTCGTGCTGGGGTTCATCGGCGTACCCGCCGGGCTCGCCGCGCCAGGTAACGATCAGCAGTACCGGGATACGGAAGGTCCAGGTCAGCGACGTGAGCGGATTGACCGCATTGCCTAGCCCTGAGTTCTGGAACATGACGACGGCCGGACGGCCCCCGAGCTCCGCGCCCGCGGCGATGGCTACCGCATCGCCTTCGTTCGCGGCAGCGATGTACCGCAACTCGCCGGAATTGATCGTGTGATTGATGAATGGCGTCAGGTAGGAACAGGGCACGCCGGTGTAAAGGCCGAAACCCCGCTGTAGAGCGGCGGCAATGAAGTGCCCGGCATCAATCACGACGGAAGCTCACGCGAAACTGCCGGCCGCCACCACGTCATCAAGGCTGTCCACGTCGAGCCAGTGGCCCGTCGTGTACAGGACCCGCACGCGTTCGCCGCTCTCAACGAGCGTCGTCAGCAGGTGGTGCAGCTTGGCCTGGCGATTGGCCGGCATGCCGGCCTGCTTTGCCACCGTCGCCCGAAAGCGCGGCAGGGCGGCTACCGTGACGCGCAGAAAGCCCATCCATTCCCCGTGGATGCGCTCCTCAGGCAGATCCTCCGCCGCGCGTTCCAGATAGGACGGCTGGTAGAACGTCCGCCGGGAGTGCGGCAGCGTGCACGTCACGTAGTCGGCAGCGCGCCCGCGATTCACGGACTCGCGCCAGTCGGTGTCCGCCACGATCGTGATGTCATCGTCGCTCTCGCCAAGCGAGTCGAGAATATAGCGGTTGAAGATGACGTCACCGTAGGACACGTAGAGATCCATCGCGTCGTCGGGATCAGCGTCCAGGGCCTTCGCCAGCGACACCAGTTCGCTGGTGTCAGCGTATTCGGCGTTGTCGGTGTAGGTCAGCGCTGGCAGGTCGACCGCTGCCGACAGGTAACCGCGAACCACGTTGATGCGCTTGATACCGGCCGCGTTGTAGGCCGCCACGATATGCGACAGCAATGGCCGGCCCCGGACATTCACCATGGTCTTGGGCCGCTGCCCGGTAAGCTCCCCGAGCGCGGAACCCCGGGACGCCGCCAGGATGACGGCGCGTGAGCGAACTTGCTGTCGCGGCAGGTAGCGCTCCTCGGCCTCCTGCAGCTCGGACGCGCCCTGCAGGCGGAAGAGCTCCTTCACGGGCGCGATGTGATCCTCGACCGACTGCAGGTTCTGGTCCCGGGCAATGGTCCGGGCCGTCGCCTGCATGGCAACCACCGCCGAGCGCAGCAGATGATTGGCCCAGATCGCAATCGAGAAGCCCGCTTCCCGGAATACATCCGTGGGCGTGGCATGGTACTTGGTCGGCACGATGACGACCGGCGAGCGCCCGGCCCACTCCTTCTGGAACGCGAGCACTTCTGTGGGCCGGCTGAGCGCACTGTGAATCAGGATGCCGTCGGAGCCGGCGGCGTGGTACGCCTCGGCCCGGCGCATGGCTTCCCCCAGACCCCAGCCGGCGATAAAAGCCTCGACCCGCGTGATGATGGCGAAGTCGTCGTCCGCCTGGGCATCCTTGCCGGCCTTGATGCGGCTGCAGAACTCATCCACGTCGGCCAGCTCCTGCTTGTCGCCGTCGATGAAGCTGTTGGTCTTCGGGTAGAGCTTGTCCTCGATACAGACGGCGGCGATGCCCCGCTGCTCGAGCTTGCGCACGCGCCGGCGCACGTTGTTGAAATTGCCGTAGCCGGTGTCGCCGTCGAGCAGAATCGGAATGCTGGTGGCGTCCGCCATGAACTCCAGCATTTCCAGCACCTGCGTCCAGCTCGCCTCATTGGAGTCACGGACACCGTATTGGGCAGACATGCAGAGGCCGCCCGCCCAGATGCCGCGGAACCCGGCCTCCTCGACAATCTTGGCCGTAATGCCGTTGTGGGCCTCGAGCAGGAATTCCAGCTCGTTGCTGGCGAGCAACTGCCGGAAGCGAGTGGTCTTCCGGATATTCATACGCGGTAGCGGTACTCCTTGCCCGCCTCACGCTCGATATCGGGCGGGTAACTCTTGCGCTTGTCAGCGTAGTACTGCCGAAGGTGGTCCCCTTCCGAGGCCCGGTTGTAGGTGTAGTAGAGAACCCGCCGCTGACTGGCCGTGTGATTGGGCCCCGAACGGTGCGG
>CAZPNN010000296.1:0-5100 GCA_964587605.1 uncultured Chromatiaceae bacterium | reverse complement strand
GCACGGTGGCAGCGGTATCAGCCTCGGCGCAATCGAGCTGTTGCGGGCCATTCGTGGTCCTCATGCGCAGCTTGAGCTGGCGCATCGTCTGGATCGCGACACCAGTGGCTGCCTTCTGATTGCCAAACGCCCTGCCGCCTTGCGAGCGCTGCACGCGCAGTTTCGTGATGGCACTGTCGACAAGCGGTACCTGGCAGTACTCATCGGCCGCTGGCCGGGGCGAGCGCGCACGGTGGATGCGCCGCTGTTGACGGATGAGCGTCGGGGCGGGGAGCGGCATGTTCGTGTCGATGCAGCAGGCAAGGAGTCAAGCACCCGTTTTGTGCCGCTCGAACGTTTTCCGGCTGCCGTTCTTGCGGAAGTGCATCTCACCACCGGACGTACGCATCAGATCCGGGTACACGCCGCTTCCATCGGGCACCCGGTTGCCGGTGACGAGCGCTACGGTCTGGCCGACGACCCCGTCGTCTCGAAGCACGGACTCAGGCGGTTGTTTCTGCACGCCAGGTCGCTCGCGTTTCGCGCTCCAGGCACCGGGAACCAGATCAGTGTTGAGGCGCCCCTCGGTGAGGACCTCACGGTGCCGCTGGACCGGCTGCGTACGGACATCGGCGCGTTGCGCGTTCCGGGCGCGGATGACGGGTCCGATCAGAGAATGGGCTCGCCCTGCCGTTCGCCACGCTCGTAGACCACGTGGGCGCGGCCGACGATCAGGGGATCAAGCGCGCTGATTCGCTGGACGTTCTTCCGGGCGTACGGCAGCTTGTGCAGTACATAGCGCATGGCATTCAGGCGCGCCCGCTTCTTGCAGTCCGACTTGATGACAGTCCAGGGCGCATCGGCCGTGTCCGTGTGGGCGAACATGGCTTCCTTGCTCCTGGTGTACTCCTCCCACTTGTCCAGTGATGCCGCGTCGATCGGGCTCAATTTCCAGTGCTTGAGGGGATGAACCGCCCGCTCGTTGAAACGGCGCCGCTGTTCCTTGCGGCTGACGGAGAACCAGAACTTGATCAGGTGCGTCCCATTGCGCACGAGCATGCGTTCGAATTCGGGGCACTGGCGCATGAACTCCAGGTATTCGTCATCCGTGCAGAAACCCATCACTTGCTCGACGCCGGCCCGGTTGTACCAGGAGCGGTCGAACAGGACGATCTCACCGGTTGTGGGCAGGTTGCGGGCGTAGCGCTGGAAGTACCACTGCCCACGCTCCACTTCCGTGGGTTTCTCCAGAGCGATCACGCGGGCGCCGCGAGGGTTGAGGTGCTCCATGAAGCGCTTGATGGCGCCACCTTTTCCGGCAGCGTCGCGTCCCTCGAAAAGGATCACCACTTTCTGGCCGGTTGCCTTTACCCAGGCCTGGAGTTTCACCAATTCGACCTGGAGGCGGTACTTTTGGCGTTCGTAGCTCTTGCGCAGCAACAGGTTCCTGTAGGGATAGGCGCCGTTCCGCCAGTCCTCGTTCAACGCGGTATCCGGCCCGGCCACCATGTTCTCCGACCCGATCTCGGTGCGGCGGAGCAGAGCCTTGCGCAGGGCCGCCGCGTCGTCGGCTGATGAACCGGCCATGATGGTCTCAAAGGCATTCATCAGCTTGTCGGTTTCCGCTGCAGTCAGGCCGGACCTGATGTCCCGCATGGCGGTGGCAGTTGCCTCCCGCGCAGCCAGTACGGACTCGGCCACCGTGAACGCCTGGATGCCGCGCGCGGTGCCGTTGCCAGCGATGTCGCCATCGGCGACCCGGCGTGGGGCCTTGGGTTTACGGGCGCGGGCTGCACGCGCCCTTAGTTGCGGCGGACGGGGTGAGTTGGTCTCGGTCATGGGGGGTCCCGGGCGTTGCCTGATTACTCGTTATTCTCGCTCTTCAGCGGAGCCTTTGGGATCTGTGATTATTGCCGCTGCGCCACTCATAACGCAGCGCAATAATTGCATCCAGCCCCGCCGCCTTGCGAGCCGGCGTGATAACTTAGCCCGGAACGAGAAATTCCCCGGCGATGACGCCGAACCTAAAACAGAGGAAGAGGTCATGGCAGCGAAGAAGAAGAAAAACAGCAAGATCCCGGTTAGTGTCCGGGACCTGGCCGGCGCCGCGCTGGAGGCACGTCGGGCCAGGGCCAGCCAACTGAAAAAGAACATCAAAGCGGCCAAGAAGGAACTCCGGGAGATTCGGCGTGAGCTCAAGGCCGCCAAGAAGGCTGCCAAGAAACGCCTGAAGGCCGCCCAGGCCGAAACCAGGAAGCGGTTGGCCCGCCTGGGCGCGGCGGTCCGGCGCAAGCGCGCCGCGCTGGCCAAGGCGATCGCGCCGAAGCCGGCGCGCAAGCCCGCCGCCAAGCCCGCCGCCACTAAACCAGTGGCGAAGAAGCCGATCGTGAAGAAGGCAGCTGCTCCCAAAACGTCTGCCATCAAGGCGGCTCCTGCCGCCGCCCCCAAGCCCGCGCTGACCGCGGTCGAAAGGCTGGACGTGATTCGCACGGCCCGGGTCTCGATCGCTGCCAAGCCAGCCCCGCTGAAGAAGCCGGAGGCAACGGGGAGTCTGCCGTCCGTCACCGCGCCGAATCGCACGAACTGACTCGCCGCGCACGACGTTGCTCGCCCGCCGGGACCTGGCAGCTAGAGCAGCGGCACGCCCCGTGCGATCAGCGCGCGGCCCAGCCAGATCAGCGGCAGTCCCTGAATGGCGGTGGGGTCCCGGCTGTCGATGGATTCAAGGAGCAGCACACCGCGGCGCTCGGCCTTGAAGCTGCCCGCGCAATCCAGCGGCAGATCTGCCGCGACATAACGCTCGGCTTCAGCGCGAGTGAGTGTCCGGAACCGGACCCGCGTGGTGTCAACATGCGTCAGATCAGGCTCGTCGCCGGGGCCCGTGACGCAAACCGCCGTGTGGAATTCCACCCGTTGGCCTGAGCAGCGGAGCAGCTGGGCAACGGCCCGGTCGGGCGTCCCCGGCTTGCCCAGGGTGTCGTCGTCCAGGGCCGCGACCTGGTCGCTGCCGATCACCACAGCTTCTGGGTGCAGGCGGAGGCCCGCTGCGGCTTTCAGGCGTGCCAGCCGCAGCGCCAGTTCCCGTGGCGGCTCCCCGGGTTGGCGCGTTTCATCGACCTGCGGCGCCAGCGTCCCGAAGTCGGGCAGGAGCCGGCTAAGCAAGTCGCGCCGGTAGGGCGATTGGGAGGCCAGGATGATGCGGGCTGACATACCAGGGAAATCTGGTTCCACGGGCTTAAGCACTTGAATTTTGACACACTCCGGCGCGGTACCTATGATGCGAGCCGCGATGAAGGCGGAGCGCATCGGATCGGCGGAACTTAAGGATCTGGTGGCCCGCACGGCGATGCTCCGCCTCAGCTTTGCCGCACCCTCTCTGGCCCGTCTGGCAGCGCTTGGGCCTGCCGGGTCTGCGGCGACAGGGGCTTTTGACGCGGTACTAAGGCTGGATGCCAGTGTTGCTTTCCAGTCTGGATCAGAGGGCCATCCGCAGCTTCACCTGACGGCGGCCGGGACTGTTCCCCTGGTCTGCCAGCGCTGTCTGGAAGGGCTGGCGTTGCCGGTCACACTTGATGTGCTGCTGACAACGGTCCGCAACGACGCGGAGGCCGCGGCGCTCGAGGATCCGTTCGATACGGTTTTGCTCGACGAAGGTGAGCTGGATCTGGCGCAGGTTATAGAGGATGAGGTGCTGGCGATTCTGCCGCTCGCCGCCAGGCACCCGGAGACGAGCCCGTGCGGCCAGGCGGCGTTACGGAATGTGGGCGAGACACACCGGCCGCTGGCTGGACTTGCCAACCTGCTCGGTCGCGGTGACCGGCAGACTGATTGAAGTGACTTACCAGGAGATCTGCAATGGCAGTACAAAAGAGTCGTGTGACACCCTCGCGCAAGGGCATGCGTCAATCCCATGACCGGGTGAAGAGCCCGGCCATTTCGATTGAACCCACCAGCGGCGAGACGCATCGCCGGCATCACATCAGTGCCGACGGCTACTATCGCGGCAAGAAGGTCATCGAGACCCGCGACGACGGCGATATCGAGTAGCAGTGTTGCTGGCTCTGGCATCCGGCCGGCGCCCCCGAAAAGCCGGTTGACTACATCAGGCAGAAGGGGCCGCTGATGGCTGAGCCCATTACGATCGCAGTCGATGCCATGGGCGGTGATGCCGGGGCAGCGGTCTGCGTGCCCGCATCCATCGAGTTTGTGCGGCAGCAGCCTGGCGTGCACATTCTCCTGGTCGGGCAGCACGAAATAATCGAGGCACTTGCGACGACGGCGGGAGGCCTTCCTGCCTGCATCGAAATTCACGACGCCCGCCAGATCGTGGCGATGGACGAACGCCCGGCCGATGCCCTGCGCAAAAAGAAGGACTCGTCCATGCGCGTGGCCGTGGACCTGGTCAAGAACGGCCGGGCCAATGCCTGTGTCAGTGCCGGCAATACCGGCGCCCTGATGGCCACAGGCCGCTTCGTCCTGAAGACCCTGCCGGGCATCGAACGCCCGGCCATCATGGCTCGGCTGCCAACCCGGCACGGGGCAATCTACATGCTCGACCTCGGCGCCAATGCCGACTGCACTGTCGACCAGCTCTATCAGTTTGCGGTCATGGGTTCGGTGGTCGCCCGGGTAACAGAAGGCATCGAAAGACCGCGGATCGGCCTCCTCAACATCGGTGAGGAAGACATCAAGGGCAATGAAATCGTGAAGCAGGCAGCGCTGCGTCTGGCGGGCAGCCGGCTCAACTACGTCGGCTTTGTAGAGGCGGACGCCATTCAGGACGACCGGGCCGATGTTGTCGTCTGCGACGGATTCAGCGGCAATGTGGCCCTGAAGTCGATGGAGGGCACGGCCAAGCTGATCCGGCATTTCCTCGAACTCGAGTTTCGCGGCAGCCTGTATGGCCGATTGGCTGGCCTCGTCGCCTGGCCAATCCTGGAGTCGTTGGGTCGCCGCCTTGATCCGCGCCGTTACAATGGGGCCAGCCTGGTCGGGCTCGATGGCATCGTCATCAAGAGCCATGGTGGCGCTGATGTGCTGGCTTTCCAGCAAGCGATTTCCGTGGCGCACGTGGAGGCAGAGAAACGCGTGCCAGACCAGATCCGTGAACTCCTGAGCGAG
>CAZPNN010000295.1:0-3271 GCA_964587605.1 uncultured Chromatiaceae bacterium | reverse complement strand
ATACGGTGTCTGTCGACCCCCTAACGCACCAGGTGTACCTGCCGCTGCAAAATATAGACGGCCGGCCCGTGCTGCGCATCCTGAGCGGTGTGCAGCCAGGGAATGCGCCGGGGTCCTGAAGGCCAGGGAACGGCTCCGGCCGAGAACTCGCATTGCGACACTTGTCGGTACTGCGTCACAAGCGCTGCAGTGAATTTCGGATCACGGGCATGGGAGTGCTTCGATGTCAGCGATAGCCGCCAGCGACACATTGTTGAATCTGGCAGACATTGGAGCGGCATTTGCCGGCTTCGCCGCGCTGGTCAGTGTGCTGAAGGAACGCGACGACCGGGCCGGGGCCTTGCACGGCATCCTGCGCCTGCGCATTGTCATATCAACCAGCGTGGTTGTCGTTGCGGCGAGCCTGATCCCGATTGGACTGGCTAATTTCGAGCTTTCTGATCGCGTCGTATGGGGCGTGTCGGCAGCACTTTTGCTCGCGTTGAATTACAGCGTCCTTTTCTCGTTTATCAGGTCTTACAAACCCGTTCAGGGATTGTTTCCGCCGGATCGCGTTGCCGTGAGCCTTGTGAGTGCGCTCGAATTGCTCGATCAGGCGGCACTCATTCTGATCCTTCTGAACATCTGGCCGGCCCATCATTTCTCCCTGTATTTCGCTGCCCTTATCGCCAATATTTGCCAGGCCGCATTTGTATTTTTGCGGTTTGTGGGTTCGGAGTTCATCGCCGATACAACCTGAGCCCCGGGGTGGCCATGGGCGAAGAAGGCAGACGAGGCGTTATCCGAGCGACCGCCGCAGCCACGCCTTGCGCGCTTCCTCCGCTATCCCCATCAGCACTGCCAGGGCCACAGCGAACAGCCAGACTTCCGCGCCAACCGGTGCCGTGCCGAACAGCCAGTTCCCGGCCGGCGTGTACACGATGAACAGCAGCAGTCCCAACTCCACCGCGATGCCGAGCAGGATCAGCGGGTTGCTGAACAGCCCGAAGGACAATGCGGACTTGACCGGATGGCGGCAGAGAAAGACGTTCATCACCTGTGTCATGACGATCGCTACGAGGTAGGCAGTGGTGGCCTGCAGATACAGTGGCGCCGATTTGGCCAGGGTTTCGCCGTACTGCCAGCCGGCGCCGCGAAGGACGATGAAAAACACCGCCATGGCGGCCGCTGCTTCCAGCACGCCAAGGAACAGATAGGCACGGGCGAGCAGGTTCCACGACAGCAACCGTTCGTTACGCGGACGCGGCGGGCGCCGCATCACCTCGGGGTCGGGTTTTTCGGCGCCGAGCGCCAGCGCCGGCAGCATGTCGGTGCCGAGATCAACTGCCAGAATCTGAATGATGGTCAGTGGCAGTGGTATGCGGAACAGCACGAAGGCGAGATAGGGCACCAGCTCGGGAATGTTGGAGGAGAGGATGTAGGTGAGGAATTTCCGGAGGTTGTCGAACACCGCCCGGCCCTCCTCGATGGCCGCGACGATGCTGGCGAAGTTGTCGTCGAGCAGGATCATGTCGGCCGCTTCCTTGGCGACGTCGGTCCCACTCACGCCCATGGCAATGCCGATATCGGCGGCCTTCAGCGCCGGCGCGTCGTTTACGCCATCGCCGGTGACGGCGACGATCTCGCCCTTCTTCTGCAGCGCCTCGACGAGTTGCATTTTCTGCGCGGCGGCCACGCGGGCAAAAAGAAGTTCTGGCGCATCCAGCGCCAGCTGCAGTTGCGCCGACGACATCCGGCCCAGATCGTCGCCGGTGATTACGACCGGTTGGTCAGACTTCAAAAGGCCAATCTCGCGGGCGATGGCCTGCGCCGTGTGCGGATGGTCGCCGGTCACCATGATGACGCGGATGCCGGCCGCGGCGCAGCGTGCCATCGCCTCCGGCACTTCGGGGCGCGGCGGGTCTGAAAGCCCAACCAGGCCCGACAGGATCAGGCCACGCTCTTCGGCCGGCAGGCCATTTTCAATCGGACCGGCTGCGAACACACCGTGGGCAAACGCCAGCACGCGCAGACCCGCCGCGGCCATCTCGTCCTGCGCGGCGAGCACCCGGGTTTTTGCGGCGAGGTCCAGTGGCGCAAGCCCCCCATCGAACTGGACGAAATCACAGACGGAGAGCACCGTTTCCAGCGCACCCTTGCAATAGAGCACCCGCCCCTGCGGCGTTTCGCTCAGCACCGACATGCGCTTGCGGTCGGTGTCGAACGGGATCTCGTCGATGCGCGTGTAGCCGTCGAGCGCACCTGTCGCCCGCTGGCCCATGCCGACCAGCGCCACCTCCATCGGGTCGCCCAGCCACGCGTGATTGCCGTGATTGTGTACCGCCTTCAGGTTGTGGCAGAGCGCGGCATTCACGAAGAGCGCGCGGTGCTCCTCTGCCAGGCGCGGCTGCGCGGCGAGGTCGTCTGGCGTGAAAAATCCGCCACCGAGCCACAGGCGGCGCACCGACATGCGGTTCTGGGTCAGGGTGCCGGTCTTGTCGGACAGGATCACCGTGGTCGAACCCAGCGTCTCTACCGCCGGCAGATGCCGTACCAGTGCGTTGCGCTTCGCCATTCGTTGCGTCGCCATGGCCAGCGACAGCGTCACCGTCGGCAGCAGGCCCTCCGGCACGTTGGCGACGATGATGCCGATGGTGAACAGCAGGTTTTCCCAGAACGGCAGGCCGAGCGCCTGACCGATGAGAAAGAACGTGGCACCGATACCGGTGGCAAGCATGGCAACGATGCGGGAGAGCCGGGCGATCTCACGCTGCAGCGGTGACGCAGCCTTGCCTGCCGTCTGCGTCAGATGGGCAATCTTGCCGAACTCGGTGCGCATACCGGTGGCATACACCACCGCGCGCGCCTGGCCCGACACCACCGAGGTGCCGGCCAGCACGATGTTTTTTGCGAACAGGGGCGACACCTCCGCGAGGGGCTCCGCATTGCGCGACTTGGGCTGTGACTCGCCGGTGATCGTCGCGGTGTTGACGCGCAGGCCGAATGCCTCGATCACGCGGCAATCAGCGGGGACAAAGTCGCCCTCCTCCAGCAGCACGATGTCGCCGGGGAGCAGGTCGGTCGCGAGCCTCTCCTCGATTTCGCCATCGCGAAGCATCGTCACCTGCTGGGGCAGCAGCTGGCGCAGGGCGTCGATTGCCCGCTCGGCCTTGTATTCCTGCCAGAAGGAAAAGCAGCCGTTGATGAGGATGACACCGAGAATGGCAATCCCCAGCCGGGCCATGCCCTGACCGGGATCGAAGTACTCGGCCAGGAATGCCAGCGCGGCGCC
>CAZPNN010000294.1:0-2238 GCA_964587605.1 uncultured Chromatiaceae bacterium | reverse complement strand
TACGCCGGCATTTTCGGGATGTGGGCTAGGTTGTGGGGAAAATACTTAAGGCCATCGTAAGCACTTGTTTCTAATAGACGTCTGGCGGAGGGAGAGGGATTCGAACCCCCGTAAGGCGTTAGCCTTCCACTGATTTCGAGTCAGGGCCGTTTAGCCGCTCCGGCATCCCTCCGGCGCGGTGGATTATAGAGAGTCAGGCCGGACGATGCGCGCCGGGCGTCTCCTTAAGCTGATTCGGAACCCAGCTGATCCTTGAGTGCGGCGAGGAAGGCGGCCGGACTCGTCAGCACGTTCTGCTCGACGGCCTCGCCCGTGGCCGAGCAACCGCTCACCACACCGCCGGTCTGGTCCGGACTTTCGGACTGCTTCTCCTGCCGGTAGAAGCGGAACCACTCGTCGAGGGTCAGGCCACCGCCCCTCGGGGCCATGAAATCCCGGTACGCCCGGTAGCGGCCGGACACCATGTCGACCTCCGCGGGATCGATGCCGGCGGTCCGGCAGCGGCTGCGCCAGGTCGGGGGCGTAACGGAGACGGTTGAAGTTGCTACGGGTGCGACCATGTGCCGCTACCTTAGCCGAAGTCCGCACCGGGCCGCGACTTGACAGTATGCGAAGGACAATAGTGCAAACCACTGTTTCTACTCACTTCAGACATAAGGCGACCTCTGCAAACAGCGACTCGACGTCTGGAGTTGGCAGAAACCAGCGTGGTACGGTGCACTCGCCTCTGAACGGCCATGACGGAGGGTGCAAGCCCAAAGCCACTGACCTATGAGACACGTACTCATAATATTGCTCGGCGCCCTGCTCTCCACCTGCGGGATTAAGCCGACTCTCCTGGAAGAAGTCCGGGCACTCGGTGAATTGCGGGTCGTCACCCGCAACAGCCCGATCACCTATTTCATTGGCCAGGCCGGACCCGAGGGACCGGACTACGACCTCGTGCGCGGCTTCGCCGATCACTTGGGCGTCAGGCTGAAACTGGTGGAGGTCAAACGCTTCGGCGACCTGCTGTCGGAGGTCGAGGCGGGTCGGACCCATCTGGCCGCAGCCGGCCTCACCGTCACCACCGAGCGCGCGCGGCGAGTGGACTTCGGCCCTCCCTACCAGCAGGTCAGCCAGCAACTCATTTACCACCAGGGACGAAAACGCCCGCGCTCGCCCGCCGACCTTAAGGGCAAGCGACTGGAAGTGGTGGCCCAGTCCAGCTACGTCGAGACACTGACCGCCGCGCGCGGCACGGTTCCGGGCCTGGTCTGGACCGAGGACCCTTCGGCAGACGCGGGCGAACTGCTGAATCGCGTGGCTCGCGGCGAGGCCGACTACACCGTGGTGGACTCGAATCTCTTCACGATCTTCCAGCGCTTTCACCCGGAACTGCGCGTTGCGTTCGATCTTACGGAAGGCGACGCGATCGCCTGGGCCTTCCAGCGCCGCGGCGATCGCAGCCTGATCGACGCGGCGGCGGCCTACCTCGCCGAAGTGCGCGCCACAGGGCAACTGGCGCAGGTGATGGACCGCTACTACGGCCACAAGAACACCTTCGACTACGCGGGCACACGGAAATTCCTGCGCGACTACCAGCAACTGCTCCCGCACTACCGGGAACACTTCATGGCCGCCGCCAAGCGCGCCGATCTGGACTGGCGGCTGATTGCGGCCGTGGGTTATCAGGAAAGCCACTGGGATCCCGCGGCCATTTCGCCGAAGGGCGCCCAGGGCATCATGATGCTGACGCCGTCGACGGCCTCGCTGATGGGCGTCGATAACCCGACGAACGCCAGCCAGAGCATCGTTGGCGGATCGAAGTACCTCTGGCGGATGAAGCAGCGGGTCGCGAAACTGTCGCCGGACATTCCCGACCAGGATCGTCTCTGGATGGCGCTGGCCGCCTACAACATGGGCTATGGCCACCTGCTTGACGCGCGCGCGCTCACCAAGGTACGCGGAGGAAACCCGGACCGGTGGGTGGACGTCAAGGACACGCTGCCGCTGCTCATGGAGCATCGCTGGTACACACAGGCCCGCTGGGGATTCGCGCGGGGCCGCGAAACCCGCGCGTACGTGCGCAACATCCGCAACTACTACGACATTCTCGTCTGGCTGGAGGACGGCCCGGAGGATTACCAGGAACCGGGTCAGCCCGGCAATCCGCCGGTGACGGCAGATCGGGGTGATAGCGGTAGGAGCGGCTTCAGCCGCGACCCCGACAAGAGTCGCGGCTGAAGCCGCTCCTAC
>CAZPNN010000293.1:0-6141 GCA_964587605.1 uncultured Chromatiaceae bacterium | reverse complement strand
GACCCGTTCCGCAATTCGGCGGCGTAGAAGAGCGTACGGCTTTCTGTTCAACATAACGCGGGTGGCGGTACGGCAGGTGGCCGGCGCAGCAGGATGATGCCAAGCCATGGCGCCCACAGCAGGACGGTAAAGAGGTAGACCGGGATGTAGGCGATTGCCATGAGCAGGCCCGCCGCGCCGGACAGGATGCCGTACCAGCAGAACGCCTTCGGCAGCGTGCCGGTCCTGAGCCCGCACCAGGACAGCTGCACGGCGAACCAGCCGAGCCCCACCTGGGCGAGACCGTTGACCGTAATGCGCAGGACGGTCGCCGCCATGTAGGCGGACTCGCGGAAGTCGGGGTTGGCGTCGGCCAGCAGGAACAGCGACTGCCGGCCGATGACGTGGGACAGCCCGAGCAGCAGGAACCCGGCAGCCGAAAGCAGCCCGGCGGCGAGCGCGATGAGCGCCGCTGCGGGCCTTTGGGCGCGATACGCGGCGTAGACGCCGAGTGCGAGGATCACCATGGCGAAGCCGCTCGCCACGTGGCCGAGGCCCGACAGCAGCCAGGGCCAGGCACGGCTCGCGTTCATCAGCTTGCCGAGGTCGGCGTAATCTGCGTAGCTCGCGAAGCCGAGATATGTCGGCTCGATCCAGGCGCCGTTCAGATTGTGCACCGTGAACGCCAGGCCAATGACGAGCGCTGCATAGCCCGCTGCCTTCACCAGAGATTCCATGGCCTTGCCCCCTCGCGGCTGCCTGTCAGAGTACAACGCTCAACGCGGGTGCAGCCAGGTCGGCAGGAAGCTGTACGGATCCTCCTGCGCCTGTGCGTCGAAGCGCACGCCGCTCTTGCGCAGCAGCTCCTGCACCCGGCCCGAACGCCAGGCATCAAACATATCCGTAGAGCCACCGATGAGCTGCCCGCCGACGAAAATCTGCGGAATCGTGCTCATCGACGTGCGCGCCGTCAGCGCTGTGCGGATCTTCCCGCCCCGGTCGTCTTTCTGGTAGGCGACCGAATCGAGATCGATCGAGCGATACGGTATACCGTACCGCGCGAACATTTTCCGTGCCGACCAGCAGAACTCGCACCATTCGAGCGCGAACATGACGACAGGCTGCGTCGCATCGGCGAGCACGTCGTCAACGAACGCGCTGGCCTCGGGCGTGATTACCGGCGGGGGAGTGGCCGGCGCGGAAGTGGCCGGTTCGGGAGCGGCGGGCGGTGGCGCGACATCGAAACGGTAGTTGGGCGTTGAGCGCGAAAGCTCGATTTCCTCCGCGGTCATGTCGGACGGGATATCCGCAAACAGCGGCGTCGACAGGTAGCGCTCGCCGGTGTCGGGCAGCATGCAAAGTACGGTACTGCCCGCGGCGGCGCTCTTGCAGACCTCGAGAGCGCCCGCGAATGTAGCGCCGCTCGAGATGCCAACGAAGATGCCTTCCTGAAGCGCGAGCTCGCGCGACAGCCGCATCGCGTCGCCGCCGTTGATCGGCACGATCCGGTCCACCAGCTTCATCGCGACCGCGTCTTCGGCGAGCTTCGGAATGAAATCGGGCGACCAGCCCTGCATCACGTGCGGCCGAAAACTCGGATGGCTGCCATCGGGCGCGCCGTCGGCGCGGCGCGGCTGGCCGACGCCGCTGCCCAGCACCTGCGAATTGTCCGGCTCGCAGACGATGATCCGCGTTTCCGGGCGCCGCTCCCGCAGCACGCGCCCAACGCCCTTGAGCGTGCCGCCGGTGCCATAGCCGGTCACCCAGTAGTCGAGCCGCTCGCCGTCGAAGTCCTGCAGGATCTCCTGCGCCGTCGTTCGCGAATGCATGTCTGCGTTCGCTTCGTTTTCGAACTGGCGGCAGAGGAACCAGCCATGTTTCGCGGCGAGTTCCGTCGCCTTGGCGAGCATACCGCTGCCCTTCTGCCCGGCCGGGGTCAGCACGACTTTCGCGCCGAGGAAGCGCATCAGCTTGCGACGCTCGACGCTGAAGTTTTCCGACATTGTCACGACGAGCGGATAACCCTTCTGTGCGCAGACCATTGCGAGCCCGATCCCGGTATTGCCGCTCGTGGCTTCCACGACGGTCTGACCCGGCCGGAGCTGGCCGCGACGCTCCGCGTCCTCGATCACGCCGAGCGCGAGGCGATCCTTGATCGAACCCAGCGGATTGAAGGCTTCGACCTTGACGAAAAGATGTATCCCCGGCGGTGCGAGCCGGTTGATCCGGATCACCGGCGTGCGGCCGATCGTTTCCAGGATGTTTGCGTAGGTGTGAGCCATCGTGGTTCCTGCCCGTATGCTACTGGCGCGACGATACTCCTCCCGCGCTAATGAGTTAATGTCGATGGCCAGTCAAAGCGGATTTCAGCAGGTTGCGAGTCTCCTCGAACAGCGGGTTCTCGCGCTCGAGGTGCGGGGCCTGCGTGTGCCAGGGTTGCAGATCCGGTTGCCGGCGGGCCTGCAACGCGTAGACCAGCACGACCGTCACCGACACCCGAACGGCCGCGGCGACGGCATTGATCGTCCAGCGCAATATCCGTCGCATCACGATACTGGCATCCTTTCCGGCCCCGGCCTCCGGCGTGGTGGCCTCCGTCAGCCGTGAGGCATACTCTACGGGTAATCACCGCACGAGGTCGAAGCGGTGCCATGCACTCTTACAAATCAGGCAGTGCCCTGGCGGCAACGCCACGCAGGTCCAGTTCTCGATGCAGTACCTGTTCTAGCCTGATGCCCCATGACCAACCCGATTCCCCAGGTTTTTGATTCCCCGGTCTTCCGGATGGCCTGCCAGCAGTTTGATCTGGTGGCTGACTTCCTCGAGATCCCCGCAAGCTCCCGCGACCGCCTGAAGCTGCCGAAACGTTCCATCAGCGTGGCCATGCCGGTACGGCGGGATGACGGCAGCACGACTGTCTTCATGGGCTACCGCGTGCAGCATCACCTCACCTTGGGGCCGACCAAGGGCGGCGTGCGCTTTCATCCCGACGTCACGCTCGGCGAGGTGGCGGCTCTCGCGATGTGGATGAGCTGGAAGTGTGCGCTGACGGGCCTGCCGTATGGCGGCGCCAAAGGCGGCGTAACCTGCAATCCTCACGAGCTTTCGGTCGGCGAGCTGGAACGTGTGACGCGGCGCTACACCCAGGAGTTGATCCCGTTTATAGGCCCCCAGATCGACATCCCCGCACCCGACATGGGTACCAATGAACAGACGATGGCGTGGATGATGGACACCTACTCGCTGCAAACCGGCCACTGCGTGCCCGCCGTCGTCACTGGCAAGCCCGTGAGTATTGGCGGCTCGCTCGGGCGTCGTGAAGCTACCGGCCGCGGCATCGCCTATCTTGTTTCACGCACGATGGACACCGTCGGCATTGCTGCCAATGGCGCAACGGCCGTCGTGCAGGGCTACGGCAACGTTGGTGCGGTGGCGGCAAGAGCGATGGCCCACCAGGGCATCAGGATCATTGCCGTGAGTGATGCTTTTGGCGGCGTGTACAACGCCAACGGCATTGATCTTGATGAACTGGACCTGCACATCGCTGGAACACGGAGCATTGTCGGTTTCGATGGGGCCGAACCGGTCACCAACGAACAACTGTTGCTCATCCGGTGCGACGTCCTCGTGCCCGCTGCCCTCGAACGTCAGATCACCGCCGACAACGCGGCCGGAATCCAGTGCCGGATTCTCGCCGAAGGCGCCAACGGTCCCACCACTCCCGAAGCGGATGCCATCATTGCCCGGCGCCCGGAAATCTTCGTGATTCCCGACATCCTGTGCAACGCGGGTGGCGTGATCGTCTCCTATTTCGAATGGGTGCAGGATCTGCAAAGCTTCTTCTGGGACGAAGCCGAGGTGATGAGCAAGCTCTACCGCATCCTGGAGCAGGCTTTCGTGCAGACGCTGATCATCAGCCGCAAACGCAGCGTCAGCATGCGGTTAGCCGCCTTAAGCCTCGGTATCCAGCGCGTGCATGATGCGAAACAGACCCGCGGGCTGTTTCCGTAATGCACGTGGCGGTGGTCGTGCGAAGCCTGCTCCTGCTGGTTGCCTTCGCAGCGCCGATGGGGGCTGCCGGGCTGCCGCTGACCGCGGCGGAGTCCAGCGGCTACACCGCGACGTCCACGTACGCAGAGGTGATGGCCTACGTCCGGGAACTGCAGCATCAGAGCCCGCGGATTCGCGTGGAAATACTCGGCACCAGCACTGAAGGACGCCCGATCCCGCTGCTGGTCATCGGCGCACCGGCGCCGTCATCTCCAGGGGAGCTGCGCCATGACCGGCGGGCCGTCGTGTATTTTCAGGCCAACATTCACGCCGGTGAGGTTGAGGGCAAGGACGCGGCGCTGATGGTGGCTCGCGACCTGCTTCAGGGCGAGGCGTCGAAGTACCTCGATCGGCTCGTGGTTCTGATCGCGCCAGTGTTCAACCCGGATGGCAACGAAAAAATCAGCACGACGAATCGCCCGATGCAGAACGGGCCGGCCGGCGGGGTCGGGGTTCGGGTCAACGGCCAGAACCTCGATCTCAATCGCGACGGGATGAAACTGGAGACGCCGGAAGTTCGCGGCCTGGTGCAGAACGTGCTTGAGCGCTGGGATCCGGTCTTCTTCCTGGATTCGCACACCCACAACGGCTCCTATCACAAGGAACCGGTGACCTGGGTCTGGGGTCTCAATCCCAATGGCGATGCGGGGATTTTCGACTACATGGCCAACACCGTGTGGCCGGCAATCGAGAAGACGATGCGGGATGATTTCGGCACACTCACCATTCCCCATGGCGACTTCCTCGACGCCAGGGAGCCTTTGAGGGGCTGGGTGCCCCTTGGCCCCGAGCCCCGATACCTCTCGAACTATGTCGGCCTGCGCAACCGCCTTGCCGTGCTCGACGAGCAATACCCCTATGCGGACTTCGAGACTCGCGTAAAGGGCGCCCGCCACCTGATGCTGTCCTTCCTCGATTTCATGTACACGCATCGCGACGACGTCGTCGATCTGGTGGGCAGGGCAGACCGCGCGACGGTCGCACGCGGCAGCAATCCGGCTGGCAGTGATGTGTTTGTCGTCGAGACGCGGCCCGAGCGGGTCAGGCGCGCGCTGACTATCCAGGGTTACGAGATGGAAGTGACCGACACCGGCGGCCGCTACCCGAAAGTGCAGCCAACGGACGTGGCCCGAACTTACCGGGACGTGCCCTATCTCGCGAAGTACGCGCCAACGCGGACGGTACGCCTGCCGCGAGGTTACCTGATCAGGGTGCCGGATCCCGCCGTCGTCGACCGGATCCGTGACCATGGCATTGTCGTTGAGCGACTGGTTGCGCCGGCCACCGTGGAAGTCGAGGCGTTCAGCGTGAGCAAGCTCACCGGCTCGCCATTCTCCGACCAGGGACATTTCACCACCACGGTCGAAGGCGCCTACCTCACGAAGGAAGTGGCCTTTCCCGCGGGGAGCTACTACGTTGGCATGGCGCAGCCGCTGGCCAACGTGGCGGCGCAGTTGCTGGAGCCGGAAAGCCCCGACGGGCTGGTGACCTGGAACTTCCTGGACCGTTATCTCGCGTTCCAGTGGATCCCGCAGCCGATGGAGTCCCCGGTCTACAAGTTGCACCAGGTGGCGCACCTCGTGACCGACACCATTCAATAGGCCGTAGGAGCGGCTTCAGCCGCGACTCCACCATGCCTCATTCGCCCGTGCCGACCACCCGGAACCCGTTGTAGTACAGCCGCCGCTCCGGCCCATAGCGGTCGCGCGTGGCAATAAAGCAGACATCGGGCTGGTTGTACCAGGAGCAGCCCCGCAGCACTTTTTCCTTGCCCGTCGCCGGGCCCGCGGGATCCTGGCCGGGCGAAACCTGATAGTAGTCGGCCTGGTACCAGTCGCCCGTCCATTGCCAGACGTTGCCGGCCATGTCGTAGAGGCCCCAGGGCGTCGGCTTGAAACTGCCGACCCGCGTGGTCATCGGCTGCGACTTCGAGCGGCGATCGCCGTCGCTGTCCCACCAGGCTTTCCAGCCGTCGCGATCGACGAGCTTGCCGATGTGCCAGGTGGCCGTATTGGCCGCACGGGCCTGCCACTCGTCGCCGAAAACAAAGTTTCGTCCCTCGGTGCCCGAGCGAGCCGCGTATTCCCATTCCGCCTCGGTCGGCAAGCGGAC
>CAZPNN010000292.1:0-6699 GCA_964587605.1 uncultured Chromatiaceae bacterium | reverse complement strand
TTTGTCACGCCGTCGCCGGTGGGTATTCCGACGCCACCGACCGTGGATCTCGTCGATGGCAGCTGCCTGTACATCTCGGCGCCGATCGATGAGGTGGACGCGCCGTCGGTGCGCGCTGGCCAGCGCGCGTCCATCACGCTGGACGCTTTCCCCAACCGGCGCTTTCCTGGCGTCGTTCGCCGCGTGGCGCCCTACGTGCTCGACGCCGAGAAGCAGGCTCGCACCGTCGAGGTCGAGGCCGAAATCGAGAATCCCGAGCAGTACAACCTGCTGCCCGGCTACAGCGCCGACGTGGAGGTCATTCTCGAAAACCGTGAGAACGTGCTGCGCGTTCCGGCGCAATCCGTTCTGGACGGCAAGCGCGTGCTGGTGCTGAATACTGGCACCGGCGTGCTGGAGTCCCGCCCCATCGAGAAGGGCGTCTCCAACTGGGAGTACAGCGAGATCGTGTCCGGGCTCGATGCCGGCGAGCTCGTGGTGACCTCTGTCGATCGCGAGGGTGTGGCCGATGGCGTCGCCGCAGTTCGCGAGTGATCCTTCGCCGGTGGCGTCGCCGCAATCCCTGATCCGGCTGGAGCAGCTCTGCCGGACTTTCGCGGTTGGTGATCAGCAGGTCCGGGCGATGGACGGCGTTGATCTGACTATTGGCGCCGGCGAATACATCTCCCTCATGGGCCCGTCCGGTTCCGGAAAATCCACACTGCTGAACATACTCGGGCTGCTCGATCGCCCGACGTCCGGCGAGTACTGGCTCGGCGACGTTCGGACGTCCACCATGCCGGACGACACCCTGGCCGACACCCGGCAGCGGGAAATCGGCTTCGTGTTCCAGTTCTTTCATCTGATTTCGCGGCTGAGCGCCCTCGTGAACGTCGAGTTGCCCATGATGCTGGCCGGTGTGCCGGTAGCGGAGCGCCGTGACCGGGCGCGAACCGTGCTGGACCGCATGGGGCTGGGTCCACGGATTGATCACCGCCCCGACCAGTTGTCCGGCGGCGAGCGTCAGCGTGTCGCCATTGCCAGGGCCGTTGTGATGCAGCCACGGATCCTCCTCGCCGATGAACCCACGGGTAACCTGGACAGCGTGTCGGGCGGTGAGGTGGTGAAGATCGTGGAGATGCTGCATGAGCAGGGCCTGACACTGATCGTGGTCACACACGATCCGGCCATCGGTGGGCGCGCGCACCGGCGCCTTTACATGCGTGACGGAAAAATCGTGACGGACACCCGCGAATGAGATTCGCTGATCGCAATCGCGTGGCGCTGGGCGCCCTGTTTCGCTACCCGCTGCGTACTGCAATGATGCTGCTCGCGACAGCCATCGGCGTGGCGGCTGTCGTCGTACTGACATCGCTCGGCGAAGCCGCCCGCCTCTACGTGACGGGCGAGTTCCAGGCCCTCGGCACACACCTGATCATAGTCCTGCCCGGCCGGACAGAAACCACGGGAGCGGGCCCCGCCATGCTGGCCGGCGCGACACCCCGGGACCTGACCCTTGGGGATGCCCAGGCGCTGGAGCGGAGCGCCGCCATCGAGAAGCTGGCGCCCGTGATCGTCGGCGAGGCGACGGCATCCTCGGGCTCGCTGGAACGCGATGTCACCATCATGGGAACGACGGCTGCCTTCCGCGAAATTCGCGGCTGGAAAATGGCAAGCGGCGAGTTTCTTCCGGCGGGGGACATGGAACGGGAGGCGGCCGTTTGCATTATCGGCAGCGTCATTGCCCGGGAGTTGTTCCGGGGCGAGCCGCCGGTAGGCCGCTTCATGCGCGTCGATGATCGGCGCTGCCGTGTCGCCGGCGTGCTGGCGGCGCAGGGCACGTCAGTGATGGTGAACGTCGACCAGCTGGTTGTGGTGCCGGTTGCGCTCGCCCAGAGCCTGTTTAACGCCCCCGGGCTGTTCCGGATCATCATCCAGGCGCGCGGGCGGGATTCGATGCCGGCTGCCAGGCGCTTCATTGTCGAGACGCTGAAGGAGCGGCATCGGGGCGACCTGGACGTGACCGTGATCACCCAGGATGCCGTTCTCAAGACCTTCGACGGCATTCTGGGCGCGCTGACCCGCGCGTTGGGCGGCATTGCGGCCATCAGCCTGCTGGTTGCCGGCGTATTGATCATGAACGTCATGCTGGTCGCGGTGAGTCAGCGCACACAGGAAATCGGCCTGCTAAAGGCCCTCGGCGCCCGGCGCAGCCAGATCATCGGCCTGTTTTTGGCGGAGGCCACGTACCTCGCGATACTGGGCGCTTTCGTCGGGGTACTCGCCGGTTACGGCATCGCGTTTTTGCTCGGCCAGGTGTACCCCGATTTCGACTTTCGTCCTCCCTACTGGGCTGTGGGCGGAGCCGTCGTTCTGGCGGTCGGCTGCGGCATGCTGTTCGGTATCCTGCCGGCGCGCCGGGCGGCGGGCCTTGACCCGGTGGCGGCCCTTGCCCGTCGATGAGGGTCAATCAGTGAGTTCCACCTCATGAACTTCCGCGAAGTCGTCCAGTTCACGGCCAGCTCGGCTGGGTCGCACCGCCTGCGAAGCGGGCTCACGGCACTCGGAATCGCCATCGGCGTGACTGCCGTCGTGCTGCTCACGTCGATTGGCACCGGGTTGCGCGACTACATGCTGACCCAGTTCACCCAGTTCGGCACCAACATCATCGCCGTCAACCCCGGCAAGGCACAGACTTTTGGCATGCCGGCCGGCGTGCTGAATTCGGCGCGACCGTTGAGCCTCGATGATGCCGTGGCGCTGAAGCGCCTGCCCTATGTGCGATCCACGCTGCCGATGGTTCAGGGCACGGCGTCGGTCGAAGGCGGTGGACGCGAGCGGCAGACCATCGTCAGCGGTACCGGGGACGAGTTGCCCCAGGCGCTGTCCTTCCGGGTGGCGCTCGGCGAGTTCCTTCCGCCGGACAACTTGAGCGCGCCGCGGGCGTTCGCCGTGCTCGGCAGCAAGTTGCGCAGTGAGCTGTTCGGGGCGCGAAACCCGCTCGGAGCGCGTATCCGCGTCGGTGGCCAGCGCTACACAGTCATTGGCGTGATGGAATCCAAGGGCACGATGTTCGGCTTCGATCTGGACGACGCCGTATACATTCCGGTCGCCAAGGGGCTCGAACTGTTCAATCGCGAAGGGCTTTTCGAGATCGACGTGATGTACGAGGAGGGTGCGCCGGTGGAGGAGGTCGTCAAGGCGGTCAGCCGCGTGCTGATTGCCCGGCACGGTGGCGAGGACTTCACGATCACGACCCAGCAGCAGATGCTGGAGGTTTTAGGGTCGGTGCTTAACGTCGTCACCTTTGCGGTAGGCGCCCTTGGTGGGATCTCGTTGCTGGTGGGGGGAGTCGGGATTTTCACGATCATGACCATAGCGGTGCGCGAGCGGACGGCGGAGATCGGCCTGCTGCAGGCGATTGGCGCGCGGCGCCGGCAGATCCGCGACGTGTTCCTCGGCGAGTCGCTGTTGCTCGCGGGTATCGGCGGCTTCCTGGGAATCCTGCTTGGACTGCTTTGCATTGCCGTGCTTGGCGTCGCCCTGCCCACCTTGCCGGTGAGCCCGGCCTGGGCCTACATGGGCCTGGCGGTGGTGGTTTCCCTGCTGATTGGCCTGATAGCCGGGGTACTGCCCGCGATCCGGGCCGCCCGGCTTGATCCAGTGGAATCCCTGCGTGCCGACTGAGCGTCCGTTCAGTCCCTGCGGATCGTCACGTCAACCCGCCCGGCCGGTCCGAAAAACCAGGAGCCAATGCCACTGACCACACTGACGATGATCGCGCCCCAGAACGCAGGCCAGAAGCCCGCGATGTGGAAGCCGGACAACATCCAGCCGGCCAGTGCCAGCATGCCGGCATTCAATACCAGCAGGAACAAGCCGAGCGTAATCAGTGTGATCGGCAAGGTCAGGATCACAGCCAGCGGCCGTACGACCGCATTGAGGATGCCGAGCACTACGGCGGTGACCAGCAGCCACGCCCCACTGTCGAAGCCGAGGCCGTCAATGAGGCCGTCCGCCACCCACAGTCCAATGGCGGCGATGAGTGCCCGGATCAGGAACCGTTCCATGCAGTGCGCCTCTGTGTAAGTGTGGTTCTGAAGCCTACCGGGACAGCCCGGCGAAGGCCACCTCAGGGAGTGGCGTTGCGACAGCGGCGGCAGACGCTGGCAGGCGGAGAGTTGCGCGAAGTCCCGGCGCGTTATCGCTGAGTAGCAGTTGCCCGCCGTGGTAGTGGGCGATAGCGCTCACAAGCGACAGGCCGAGGCCGCTGCCGGGAATGCCTGTCACGCTGGCGGACCGGTAAAAGCGGTCGAGCACCTTGCCGCGCTCTCCTTCAGGAATGCCAGGGCCCTGGTCGGTGATGGAAATGCTGATTGCATCATCTGATTCGGTGGCCTCCAGCATCACCTCCGACCCCGGTGGGCTGAACTTGATGGCATTGTCCAGGAGATTGCAGAGTGCCTGGAACAACAGGTCCCGATCGCCCCGCAACCGGCCGTTTGCCTCGCCAAGTTTCACGGCGATGTCCTTCTCCTCACCGACGGCCTGATACAGTTCCCAGGCATCGTGCAGGAGGGGGCGGAGGGCAAGGTCCACCCATTCGCGGTCGTGGGTCCCCGATTCGATGCGAGCGATGCGCAGCAGGGCCCCGAAGGTTGCCAGCAAATGATCAGCCTCGGTCATCGCGGAACTGAGCTCATTGCGCATTTCCACATCCAGTCCCGGCCTTACGGACAGATTTTCGAGCCGGCCGCGGAGTCGGGTGAGCGGGGTCCGCAGGTCATGGGCAATGTTGTCCGCCACGGATTTCACGCCCTCGATCAGTGAATCGATGCGGTCGAGCATCGCATTGAGATTTTCAGACAACTGGTCAAATTCGTCGTTGATACCCCGTATGGGCATGCGCCGCTGGAGCCGGCCAGTCATGATTTCGCGGCTGGCGCGATTGATGGCCTCGATCCGCCCCATCACGCTGTAGCTCATCAGGAAGCCGCCGATAAGCGCAAGAACCAGGCCGCCTCCCAGTGCCCACAGAAACGTGTCGTTGATCAGGGAGCGGGTGGCCTCCAGGCGGCTCTGGTCATGTGCCACCAGTAAGCGCAACCCGTCGCGCAGATCGGACGCCTTGCCGCGAATGGGGGTTCGTCTCCCGTCCTGATTGACGCTGACCAGGCTATACCAGCCTTCGCTGTCTGGACGTTGCGCGGGCCACCCCCGCAAATTGCCGGCTAAGTGCCCGCCATTCCGGTCAATCAGCAAGTACAGGGCCGGATTACCAGCATCGCTGGTCACGCGTTGCTGAATGATGCGAGCCAGGCCGGGAAGTCCCCGCTCACCGAATTCGGCAAGGAGACCCTGTATCTCGTCTTCCAGGAGTGCGTTGGTTTGCTCTTCGAGATAACCGACGGTGGCCCACCATACGACGCCGATCAGCATCAGCGCCGAGGCGCCGAAGATCCCCATGTACCACCAGGCGAGCTGGAAGGTGGAGGTCCGGATCAGCCTAAGCGGATTCACTCAGCTTGTACCCCGCCCCGCGGACGGTATGAATCAGGGTCGGCTCGAAGTCCTTGTCGATCTTGCGGCGCAGCCGGCTGATATGCACGTCGATGACGTTTGTCTGCGGGTCGAAGTGATAGTCCCAGACGTTCTCGAGGAGCATCGTGCGCGTTACCACCTGGTCGCGATTGCGCATCAGGTACTCGAGCAGGCGGAATTCCCGGGGTTGCAGGTTGATGCTCTGGCCCGCCCGAGTCACGTCGCGGCTGAGCAGGTTGATGTGCAGGTTCGCCACCTGGATCTCGGTGATCTCATCGCTGCCTTCGCGGGCCGGGCGGCGTGTGATCGCTTCCAGCCGCGCCATGAGTTCGGCAAACGAAAACGGTTTGCCGACGTAGTCGTCGGCACCGGCCCGCAGGCCCTTGACCTTGTCATCGACATCCCCAAGCGCGCTCAGAATCAGGGCCGGTGTGCTGATAGCCGACGCACGAAGCGTGCGCAGGATCGTGAGCCCGTCAACGTTAGGCAGCATGCGGTCGACGATCAGGGCGTCATAGTTGCCCGTCGTGGCCAGGAACAGGCCGTCCTTGCCGTCCGTCGAGTGATCGACCGTGTGGCCGGCTTCCTTAAGGCCGCCAATAATGAAACTGGCGACGCCGGCATCGTCTTCAATGACCAGGATGCGCATGGTGCAGATGATAGCCGCCCCGCAAAGAAAACGGGCCAGCAAGCTCACACTTGCCGGCCCTAAGGGGATACTCGACTTCTCCGTGCTGTCGCGACTCCGGACCGGGGGGAAACGGTGCGGTGTCGTCGACCAGTGGTTGCCAGACTACCGATGGGCGTGTGACCCGCGGGTGGACCAGTCGTTAAGGATTGGTAATTTTGGGCTGGGAAACCGCCGACAGCAGGTGCAATAGTGCGGCCCGGGAGTGAATGTTGGTTTTGCTGTAGATCCGGGTGAGGTGTGTCTTGGCGGTGTTCAGGCTGATGTGGAGGGCGTTGGCGGCGTCCAGCAGGGTGTGGTGCTCGAGCATCGCCTGGCACAGCCGGATTTCGGCGCGAGTCAGGCCGTACCTGCTGCTCAGTATGATTGGGTTGTATTTGGTGTCCCCAACCCAGCCGTCGTGAATCATGGCCACCACGGCTGCTTTGGTCGAAAAGCCTTCGCTGTTGTCGCGGAGCATCAACTGGGTAAACAGGACCTGGTAGGGGCTT
>CAZPNN010000291.1:0-2548 GCA_964587605.1 uncultured Chromatiaceae bacterium | reverse complement strand
CGGCTGCGGAGAGGCAATTGCTCTCGCCAAACGGGCGGTAACCGGGCAGATGGTCCGGTGGGATGGCGTGGTCTACAAGGCACGCTACTTCCGTTCGACCTGGGTCAAGGGCCGGCCACCGATCATCTACGCCGGCGCCACCGGCCCGCTGATGATGGACATGGCCACGAAATTCGCCGACGGCACGATGTTGAGTGACATCATCCTGCCCATGCTCGACCGGACGATGGGCTACGTGCGGGATGGCCTTAAAAAACACAGCCGCACGGCCGACCAGTTCCGCGTCAACAATTTCTGTGCGTTCCACGTGAAGGCAGATCGCGAAACCTCATTTCGGGAGGCCCGCCGCGAATTGATGCTCAGGGGCTGGCTGGGTGAGGAATGGTATGAGCCGTTGCTGACCCCGGAGGAATCTCGGGTGGTCGCCGCGAACAAGACGGCATTCCTCACGGCATTCCGCACCAGGAGCGGGGATATCAAGGGCGTGCCGCCGGAGATCTGCGCCAAGCTGGTCGAGGGGCTCAGCATGGCTGGCGACCTCGGCGATATTGACCACCACGCTGAACGATTGCGTATCTTCGCCAGGGCCGGCCTTACGGAAAACGCCCTGCGCCTGCACGACAACCCGGCCGACTCGATTCACATCATCGGCAGGGAACTCATGCCGCGGCTTCGCTGAACACGACCCTCAAAGGGCCCCGAGATACCACTCGTAATCGAGCCCGGGAACCTCGGCATGATACGCCTCGGCCTCGAAGTGGCGGGCGGCGCTGTAGACGCGGCAGAACTCGGCCCCCAGATAGTCCGGCCACAGTTCACTGGCATCAAAGGCGGCGAGCGCCGACTCCCAGCGCGGTGACGGCCCCTTCGGCAAGTCGACCGCCTCGCCCTCCCGGATCATGGGCGGCGGTTCAATACGCCGCGTGATGCCGTCAAGGGCGGCCGCCAGTATGGCGGCCATCGCCAGGTACGGATTGCAGTCCGCGCCTGCCACGCGATGCTCCAGCCGCACGTTGGCGTCGTCGGAGCACGGGATCCGCAACGCAACCTGCCGGTGATTCGGCCCCCAGTTCGGCGCGATGGGGACAAAGAACCCGGGCCGGAAACGGCGATAGGAGTTGGCGTTGGGAGCGAAAATCGCCAGCGACTCGGGCAGTGCCGCCAGCATGCCGCCTACTGCGTGGCGTAGAACGTCCGGGTAGGCGTCGGGTGTCGCCGGGGATGGACCGGGACCGAAGACGTTGCGGCCGGACTGGTCGAGCAGGCTGAAATGCACGTGCATGCCGGAACCGTCCAGATGCATGAAGGGCTTCGCCATGAACGTGGCCGCCAGGCCTTCCTGGCGGGCAATGCCGCGCACGAGGCGCCGAAGCAGTATCGCGTGATCGCAGGCCGCCAGCGCGTCGTTCTCGTGATGCAGATTGATTTCAAACTGGCCGGCGCCGTACTCGGACACTATCGCGCCCGCCGGCACGCCCTGCTGATCGGCGGCTGCAGTTACCTGCGCGAAAAAGCCGTCCAGGTCGTGCAGGTCCTCGAGACTGTAGGCCCGCGGCCCTGCAGGACGATGAGTGCCCCCGGGGACGCGACCGGCGCGTGTGCGCGGCACTTCACCGCTGATTTCGTCCAGCAGGTAGAACTCGTACTCGACCGCCACAACCGGCGTGAGCCCAATGGCGGCGAAGCGCGCCAGTACGCCCGCCAGCACGTGACGCGCGTCGGCGAAATAGGGGCGCCCGTCGCGCTCGTACATCGAAATCAGGCACTGACCGAGGGGCGTCTTCGACCAGGGCACGCGGGACAGCGATCCCGCAACGGGCTGACAGATGTGATCAGGATCACCGTCGTCGCTCCCGTGGGCCAGGCCATCGATCAGCGAACCGCGGCTGTCCATCAGGATCCCGGTTGCCGGAAAGAAAATGCCCTCGCGATACAGCCCGGCCAGCTCCCGCCGGCTCACGCGCTTGCCGCGCAGGATGGCGTTGAGATCCGGCAACAGAAGTTCGACCGAACGAATATCCGGATTGGCCGCGAGAAAGTCGGCGGCCTCCGGCGGCACATCGGGACGTCTACTGGTCATGAAACCCTCCGGGCGCGATTCTGACCAATCCCGGTCGCCGCGTCGATCCTGCTACCATTCCGGCCGCATGCAAGACTCCGATTCCTTCATATTGACCGTGGTTTGCCCCGACACCGTCGGAATTGTGGCGGCGGTAGCCGGCCACCTGACTGCCCAGCAGTGCTTCATCGAGGAATCGACCCACTTCGGGGACGCGGACACCGGCACGTTCTTCATGAGGACGCGCTTCTCGCCCCACGGGCAGGCGTTTTCACGAACTGCTTTTGCCGCAGGCTTCGGCGAGATTGGCGCCCGCTTCCGTATGGACTGGCACTTGCACGACACGCGTGTCCTGCCCCGCGTGCTGATCATGGTCTCGAAGTACGACCACTGCCTCAATGACCTGCTGTATCGCTTCCGGACCGGCGCGCTTGCGATGACGATCCCCGCAATCGTCTCCAATCACATGGACCTGGCCGGGCTGGCCAG
>CAZPNN010000290.1:0-6450 GCA_964587605.1 uncultured Chromatiaceae bacterium | reverse complement strand
CGAAGCGCGCCAGCTCGATGATGGCGCCGGCGAGTTCCACGCCGGTGGGCCCGCCGCCCACGATCAGAAAGGTCAGCAGGGCACGGCGCTCCTCCGGGTCGTCAGTGGCCTCCGGCACGCAGCGCCATGGGCCGACCACGTCCCGCGCAGCACGCTGGTGCTCCGGGCAGGCGGCTGACCGGCTGCGACGGCGGAGTTGGCGTTCATGGTCGGCCCCATTGCCTGTCACTGCTCGCTGGCGGCAGCACCATTGGTTGCGGACACCTGGGGAGCCGGCTCGGCGAGCAGCGTGCGAATCATCTGCTCCGTCGCCGCGTAAGAGCCCTCCCCCACGTGCGTATAACGAATCCGGCCCGCCTTGTCGATCAGGTAGAGCGCCGGCCAGGCTCGATTGCCGAAGCGCTTCCAGGTCACGAAATCATTGTCGACGGGAACGGCGTTTCGAAGGTCGTTGTCCCGGATATAGCGCTGCACGTTTTCGACCTTTGCCTCATTGGGAAACTCCGGGGAATGGACGGCGAGGATGAGCAATCCCTGGTCGGCGTAATCCGCGTGCCACTGCTTGATGTGGGGCTGCACATTCCGGCAATTCCAGCAACCGAAGGTCCAGAACTCCAGCAACACCACGTTGCCGCGCAGCTGTTCTGCGTTCAACGGCGCCGAGTTGATCCAGACATCGCCGTGTATTGCCGGCGCCAGCGGCAACTCCCCGGCCAGGACCGCCCCTGCGAAACACACCCATACTGCCAGCAATACCCGAGACATCTATCACCTCCAGTAACTGTTGGTCGCGGCTTCACTCCAAGCCTTACAGTGCTGACAGGGTATATTCGCTGCACACTCGCCCGCGGCATTAACTGCGTATCGAGCGACGAGGCCTACCGCGAAAAGTGGGTATGGTCAAAAGCATTCATCACATCAACATCATCGTGCACGATCTCAGGCCGCGATCCCCGCCAGCGAGCGGCTCCTGGGGATAGCGGTCAGCCATCGGGATGATCTGCCCGAGCGCGGCGTGCGCGCCGCGCTTGGTACCGGTGCTTTCGACGACCCTCAGCGCCGGGGAGCGGAGAACTGGCAGGTGGTGGATCTGGATCGTCGCCAGACGTTTGGCGCACAGCTCCAGTTGGTCAGCACGAAGAATTGAACTTCCATCCGCAACATTTTGCGTTTCAGCCGCGACGCCAGAACAAAGGCAGCGTGGGGACACCAGCATACTGCCAGAAGTCTCAAGCTCGGCCGGCTCTGGCTGGATGTCGACCAGAAGCGAATCAGGACCCGACGCAAACTGCAATTGCACTTACCGTGCACTTACGCCAGCTAAGAAAAACCCGAAGAATGACGGGTAAGCATCTGATTAGATGGTGGAGCCGGGGAGGATCGAACTCCCGGCCTCCGCATTGCGAACGCGGCGCTCTCCCAGCTGAGCTACGGCCCCACAGCAAGCCGGCAGTTTAGCGGAAAGCGGCGGGCCGATAAATGCGGGTGCCCTTAAATCAGGTCGAGAGCACGCAGCGGCCATGATCCAGCACCACATCATCCCGCTTAAGGGCCCGGAGGCGGCACGAGACGATGTTGGCGTCCTGCCAGAGTTCCGCCTCCAGCGTTTCACCCGGGTAGGCCGGGCCGGCAAGACTGACGGCCAGCGAGCGAATGAGCGTGTGGTCGAAGTCGCAGATGACCTGGAGGATGGCATGACAGGCGATGCCCTGCAGGCAAAGCCCGTGCAGGATGGGGCCCTCGAGCCCGCGCTGCCTCGCCACGACAGCGTCGACGTGCAGCGGATTGCGATCGACCGACAGCCGGAACAGCAAGGCCTGGTCTGCGCGGGTCTCACAGCGGTGGGTCATGTCGGGGCGGCGAGTGGGCAGGACGTGGGGAGATGAGCTGCTGCCCCGCGGACCGCCGAAGCCGCCGTCAGCGCGAGCAAGCCAGGTACGCCGGGTGGTGAATACCGCCTGCCCGTCCTGCTCCCGGCGGGCCCGGCTCTCGACGATGATCAGGGCACCCTCATCAGCACCCTTGTCGAAAACTGCGGCAACTTCGCGATCCACGAGCAGCGTACCGGCCTCATCGATTGGCCTCGCAAGCGTCACGCTCTCGTCGCGCATGACAACTTGCGATGCGTCCCAGCCACAGTCGTCGAGCAGGGTGGTGCTGGCGAGAATGCTGGCGTAACTCGGCAGGGTTTTCAGACCCGCGTGTTCCGCCACGTAGGAGAGTTCGTTGGGGTTGCCGGGATCGCGGCCAAAGCCCACACCCAGCGCATACAGCAAGGTGTCGCGGTCGGTGTAGTGGACTCGTTCGCCCCGTGTGCGGAGCGACATCAGGTGCTGGTAGTCGATCGGCATCCCTACTCTTCTGGCGCCACCGTCAGACGGATGCCGTCGAGGGCGTCGGTCACCTTGACCTGGCACGCCAGGCGGGACTCGCCGTCGCGGAAATTCTCTGTGCTTTCCAGCAGTTCCAGTTCGTCACTTTGACACTTGGGCAGCTTCGCAAACCACTCGGGAGTAACGAACACATGGCACGTTGAGCAGGAGCACATGCCGCCACACAGGGCCTCTATGCCTTCATCGAGTTCCCGTACGGGCTCCATCAGGGTCAGTCCGCTTTCGACTGTTACCGTGTGGGCCGTTCCAGCCCGGTCGGTCACGTAAATCTTCAGCATGTCAGCAAGCTACCGTGGTCAAAAAAAGGCGCGCGAATATAGCACGGCGCGGCAACGGGTTCAGGCGTGCCCTCAGGCTCGACCCACATTGATGTCGAAGGGTGTCTCGTAATACGTGCTGTCCGTCGCCCAGCGCCTGGCCTCCTCCATCAGTTTGCGCATCCGGAGGTCGGCGGTGCTGACCTCCTCGCAGTTCTCGCAGCGCGGGTCGTCGCAGGGCTGGCGGGAGTACAGCCAGAACTGGATGGCACCCGCGAGCAGACCGTCGGCAATGTCCCACGAGTCGGCCTCCTCGTCGGTCTCCAGCAAGTGGTTGCCAAGCTCGATCACCTGCTCGGCTGCTTCGTCGAGCACGGTTTTTTCGTCGTCCATTGGGGGCTCCTCCGGCGGGCGCTATTGCCCCGTCATGCTAGCAGGCCCGCGTTACGCCAGGCCCGCTTTACACCGCCGCGGTGGCGACGAAGTCGGGAATCGTTACGGTGCACAACGTGCCCTGCCCCAGCTCGCTCTCGATCACCAGCGAGCCGCGGTGAGCCTCGGCAATGCGCTTGGCCAGGTACAAGCCGAGCCCCAGGCCGCCGGTACTCCGGCTGCGCGCCGGATCGGCCCGGTAAAAGGGCTCGGTAACCCGAGCCAGGTGTTCCCTGGGGATACCGGGGCCGTGATCGCGAACCCGCAACACCACCATCCCGGGCCTGGCTGCCAGTTCGACCTCCACCGGCGCAGCATCGGGTGGCGAGTAACGCAAGGCATTCTCGATCAGGTTCTTGGCGACCAGCCGAACCCGCACCTCGTCCATCTCGCGCACCACCGGCTGGGCCGGCAACTTCAGGTTGATCTGGGTGAATTGTTCCTTAAACTCGCTTTGAATCAGGGACTGAAGCATGGCGCCGAGTTCGACGGTGGAGCGCCGCAGTGTCGTGTGCCCTGCGTTCATGCGCTCGCTCTCAAGCAGGTCGGCGATCAGGTGTTCCATTTCCCGCAGGTCGCCCAGCAAATCATGCTTGACCTGACCTTCGTCCAGGAACTCCAGCGCCACCTTCGCTCGCGTGAGCGGGGAGCGAAGTTCGTGGCTGATCGCCAGCAGCAACTGCTGCTTGGCCTCAAGCATGTCCTTGACGTCATCGGCCATGTGATTGATGTCGGCCGCCAGGTCGCCGAGGTCGTCTCGTCGTGTCGACCTGATCCGGTAGTCCAGGTCGCCCTGGCCGATGCGGGCGGTCCCTTTCTGGATCCACTTGATGGGACGCACCAGCCAGCGGACGGCGAAATAGCACCCGACCAGCACAATGATGGAGATCAGCACGATGGCCGGCTGGGTCAGGTCCGGCCGCGGCGTCTCCGACAGGCTTGGCGAGGCGACTACGATCCTGTACCCGTCACGAACCAGCTCGACGTAGGCGTGGCGGCGGTACTCGCCAAAGCGCACGAGCTTCAGGTTCCTGGCCCAGGTCTCAAGATTGCGCTGGCTTTTTTCATCCAGCCCCAGAAAGTCGATGGGAATCGGGCCAAAGGGGATCTGGGCGAGTTCCGGGAATTCCGGCGCGGAAGTCCATTCGATGCCAGGACCACTGATACGGATATCCACCGGCACACGCCGGGTGATGGCCTCCGCCCGCTCGATACTGGGCGGCGAACCAATGTCATCCAGTACGTAATCGGCATGAAGGGATATATGCGCACCGACGACCTGGCGCAGGAAATCCTGGTCGAGCACGAGCAAATACACGAACCGGCCCACGACCGCATACACGATTGCCGTGAGAATGAATATGCCGAGCAGGCGTGCCGACAGTGAGCGACTGATCTCCTTGATCACGAGGGTTGTACCTCTTCACCGATGAAGGCGTAGCCAGTACCCCACACGGTCTTGATGAAACGTGGCTGGCGGCTGGTGTCATTCAGCTTCTGGCGCAGGCGGCTTACCAGGATATCCACCGACCGGGAGAATAGTTGCGCATCAATACCGCGCAGCTCGTTGAGAATCTCGTCCCGGTTGAAGGTCTTGCCGGGATTGGAGGCAAAGAGCACCAGCAGCTGGTACTCCATGGTGGTCAGATCAAGCTGTTTACCCTGAAGCTCGGCGGAGCGCCGTTCCAGATTGATGCCAAGATCGCCAAAGCGGAGCGACTTGTCGTCAGACCGCGGGCGACCGCGGCGAAGTACGTTCTGGATCCGCGCCACGAGTTCTCGCGGCTCAAAGGGCTTGGGCAGGTAGTCGTCCGCACCAATCTCGAGGCCGACGATGCGGTCGGTCACTTCACCCCGGGCCGTGAGCATGACCACCGGTACCGAGCTGGTCTTGCGAATTGTCCTGCACACCTCGAAGCCGTCCTGCTCCGGCAGCATCACGTCGAGAATGACGAGATCCGGTTTGTCGCGCTGGATCCTGGCGAGGCCTGTCGATGGCAGCGTGACGGCGTCGAGCTGCAGGTCGAAGCGCTTGAAGTAGGCCTTCAGGAGCTCGCCGAGCTTTTCATCGTCGTCAATGAGGAGGATTCGTGTCATGCGTCACAGTTTCGCCATTCACGAGCTGATTCTAAGCCCGTGTAATACAAACAGTGTTTAGTCGTTACAAAGAGTTACAGGGTGTTACTCAAGTGAAAGGAAACTGCAACTTGCGGCCTTTATCGTACGCCCAGCCAAAGGACGTGGGCTGACTGACACAAGGAAAGCAAGTGATGTTTCGGAATTTCATGGTTAATGGTATCGAGCAACTGGGAGAAGTGATGCTGGCCGCGGTGGCCCTTCTGATTCCGCTGGTTGTCGTAGCTCTGCTCCTGACGACCTGACCAGTGCGGGCCCGGGGTGCTGATGATCAGCCCTTCTGCCACCGGCCCTTCGTTTCCGCCATCTGCCGGGTGCCAATCCGCATATCCAGCCGGCGATTGAACTCCTGCATCCCCAGGACCTTCTGCGGCAACACATTCATCGGGTCGGTGCGATACCCCAATTCACGGAGCTTGTAGTCAAACTCCTGCTGGGCCGCGCGCTCCTGCTCCGGCACGGTGTCCGCATCGTCCAGCCAGGCGAACCAGCGATCCACGAACTTCACGAGATACTTTTCACAGGTACCGATGTTGTCGTCATTCAGCTCCGCGTGGGAGCTGGTCGCAATCGGCGACATCATGGCGCGCAGGTAAGTGCCATGGCTCACGAAGCGCGTCCACTTCGGATCGCTGCGAAACTGAAGGAATTCCTGGTTGGCCGGCTCGTAATACTTCAGCAGGTAGTCGTAGTGGGTCCGCAGATCGACCCGCGGCATGTACTCCGCATAGAAGTACAGTTTTGGAATCGTGCCAAAAATAATGCCCAGATGCGGCACGCGATTCTGCTGGCTCAGAAACACCGTGGCATTCATGTCCAGGATGCTGGCCTTGCGGTTGCCAAGCCAGGAGTGCACGTGCCAGTCCACGTCCGTGCCTGAATACGCCTTGAAGCAGCCCTCCAGCTGGCCATCCGGCGACGCCCAGTAATCCTCGCCCTCGGTCTGGGGATGGCGCTTTACGTCGAACCGGGCCTGCACCCGGTCCGCAATCTTCGAGTGAATATTCCAGCAACGCTCCCACGCCCTGGAGACATCCACGTTGGGACTCTCGGCCAGAAACTCCATGATCGTCTTCGTCTCGGTACCCCTGGTCATATCAGCTTGCATCTCCGGCTCCGGCTGGGTGGCGCTTAACAAGCCGGCAGTTTAAGTGATAATTCCCCGCCTGGATGCCTCGGAGCCGACCATGCCCACCGTACCGATCAATGGCCACGACATGTATTACGAGATC
>CAZPNN010000289.1:0-4129 GCA_964587605.1 uncultured Chromatiaceae bacterium | reverse complement strand
CGCTGCCTCTTTATCGGGCGGTTGGACAGACTGGGCGTTATCACCTGGTTGACTGACTGTATCCCATGGAATACAATCACCGGGTCGCTGTGCGGGAGACCACAGTCTTTGCCGCCTGGCTTCAGGCGCTTCGCGATGACGATGCACGCACTCGAATCAAGAATCGCGTAGCCCGGCTCGCGAATGGGCTCCCGGGTGATGTGGCGCCAGTTGGCAACGGCGTGAGCGAACTGCGTATCGACTGTGGCCCGGGATACCGGGTCTATTTCCGGCAATCGAAGCGTGGTTTCCTGCTACTCAATGGCGGCCACAAGGGGACGCAGAAGCGTGATATCCGAATCGCATTGCGGATGGAAGCGGAGGACGACTGATGGCCAAGGTGAAGACCCGACCGTTTGACGCCGCCAACTATCTCAAGACAGAACGGCAGATGACCATGTATCTGCAACTTGCTCTCGATGATGGACATCCCGCAATGGTCGCGGATGCCCTGGGAGCCATCGCGCGGGCCAAAGGGATGGCGACGGTGGCGAAGAAGGCCGGCCTCGGTCGGGAAAGCCTGTACAAGGCCCTGTCTGCCACCGGCAATCCGGAACTGGGCACAGTCCTGAAAGTGATTCGGGCGCTGGGCCTGGAACTTCGTGTGGCGACTCGTTGACTGGGGACGCGTTGAGATCGAAATGGCGGAACAGCTGCAGATTGAGAATTGAGGGCTGAGCGCGAAGGACTGCCGATTCTGTGGACGGGCGTCGAGGGCTGACTAGGGCCAGGCGTCCAACCGGACCCAGCCGCACATAGGATAACCACCGATTTCGCCTGTGGTTTCTGGCAAATTGCTTGGTCACGATTGGGCGCTTGTCTGAGCAGAAATATGTTCAACCTTGGACGCCTGTTCACGCCTACGAAGCTGGCACCGGAACCAGCGGCACCTCGGGCAAACCCGGGATCCGCGGCATCGGCCAGAAGCCGGGGATGGCCTCGACACTCGTTAGCCAGCGGCGGACTTGCACGAACGAGGACGTGTCCACGCCGCCCTCTGCCGCCAGCGCGACATACGGATAGCACGCCAGGTCCGCGATCGTGGCGTGCTTGAGCGCCAGCCATTCCCGATCGGCCAGGTGCTCTTCCATGATCTTCAGGATGCGGTAGCCGGTACGAATCGCCTGCTCGTAGTTGAGCGGCCACTTCAGAAGCTTGATCGCGCGGGGAATGGCCAGGCCGTTCTGGATTTCGTTGGCCGACACCGACAGCCAGCGCACCACGCGGGCCAGGCACAGCGGATCCAGCGGCGCCCAGGCATGGGGCGTGTACTCGGCGTAACGGCCGGCGAGGTACAGCAGGATGGCGTGGGAGTCGGTCAGGATGACATCGCCATCCACCAGTACCGGGATCTGCCCGAAGCGATTGCGGGCGAGAAACGCCGTGCTCAGATGTTCGTTCTGGCGGAGGTTCACAGTCCTCGTTTCGTAGGGCAGGCGCAGCAGGCGCAGGAACAGCTCCACCTTGTAGGCATTGCCGGAGCCCAGGCTGGTGTAGAGCGTCAGGTTCATGTGATTCCTCCATCAAGCGCGGGGATTAGCTGCTCGCCGATCAGGCGAATGCCTTCGGCCGGGTCGTCGTGCAGTTCCAGCACGATGTCCGTGCAGCCGGCGTCGCGCATCGCCCGCAGGTGATCGATGAAGCGCGGGATGTCCGCGGGGGTGCCCGCGAGTGTCAGATTGTCGACGCAGCGTTCCAGCAGCGCGTCCGGGACGCCAGGTACCGACCAGGTTTTTTTCGGGACCATGCCGTAGATGTCTGCCTTGTGGGCCTCGATTACATCGTACTCCGCATCACTCATGAAGGTGTTCAGCACCCAGCGGCGGAACAGGCCACGGTAGCCGAGCCACATCTTCGCCTCGCGAATGGCCCGCTCGCGATCCGCGTACACATGCCAGGCGACGAAGTTGTAGTAACGGAATGGTTCTGCCGTGCGCCCGAACTCGCGCAGGTAGTCCCGAACCCAGCCGATGCGCTCGGCACAGATCGGTGGGGTGAGATCGGACAGCATGATGCCGTCAGCGAAGCGGGCCGCCATGCGCAGCATCTGCGGCTTGTTCACGGCCACATAGATGGGCGGTTTCGGTGCCTTGGCCCAGAACGGGTTGTAATTCTGCACGCTGTGCATCTGGCCCGCAAAGGAAAAGGGCACGCCCGGTGTGACTCCCTTCAGGATCTGCACGCACTCGCCGACCGCCCGCACGCGTCGCTTCGGCTTGATGCCCAGTGCCTGCAGCGCTTCGCCACCGCCGCCGACGACGATGCGGGCGCGTCCTTCCGCGTATTCGTTCAGGGTCAGAAGACCCGTGGCTATGCGGACCGGGTGAGTGTCATAGGGATTGACGGCGATGGCACCGAGTCCGATGCGCTCCGTGGCTTGTGCCGCCGCCACGAGATTGGACCAGGGGTCCCGGGACGCCAGGTAGCTGGCCGTCCAGACCGCGCCCGCGCCGCACGCCTCGGCCTGCACGGCAAGCCGGGCCAGCTCTGCAGGCGGGAGCAGCGCATTGAGCACGACATCGATGTTCATAACCGGCAGAATAACTAACATAACTAAGGTCCGGTACCTTTCATGCAAATTGACATCATTCTTGAGCCCGATCTGAGCCCGGCGCAGGTGGCGGAGATTGCCGTCGCGGCGGAGAACTACGGTTTCCGCACACTCTGGCACTCCAACTACCACCAGAACCCGGACGCCTTCGTCGCCCTCGTGCCCGCCGCGCTGGCGACGAGGAAAATCAAGCTGGGGATCCTTGCGGTCAGCCCCTACGAAATGCACCCTCTGAAAATTGCCAACGCGCTGCTAACCCTGAATGAGCTCAGCAACGGCCGGGCCATTGCAGCCATCGGCGGCGGAGGTTCAGTCATGGGCGCCATCGGCATCAAGATGGATCCGAAAGCGCAACGCATCGTCCGCGGCGTCCGGGAGGCGGTCGAGATCGTCAAGGGAGTAACCTCCGGCAAGTTCTTCCAGGGCTACCCGGGCGAGGTGTACAAGCTCACCAGGCCGCTGAAGAGCAGCTGGGCGAAGGCCCCGAAGCCCGGCGTGTTCACCTGCTCCACCGGCCCGAAAATGCTCGAGATGGCCGGCAAGAGCGCCGATGGCACCCAGATGAGCGACGTGACGCCGGAGAAAATCGGCCACCACATGGAGCACCTGCGCGCCGGCCTCGCGGCACGCACGACGCCAGCCGAAGATTTCCGTGTAGGCAATTTCTGGGCGTGGCATATCAAGGCCGACCGCGAGAAGTCGATGTACGAAGCCCGCCGGGAACTGGTCTTCCGGGGCGAACTGTTGCCGCCCAAGTACGACATGGAACCCTATGTCACTGCCGAAGAACGCCAGCTGGTCATCGACAAGTGGCAGAACTTCGCCAAGGCCTTCTGGACCCGTACCGGCAAGATCGAGGATGTCCCGGAATCGATCGTCAACCGCCTGATCGCCGCCTGTTCATCCGCCGGCGATCTCAGCGCCATTGATCTGCAGATCGAACGCTTCCGCGTGTTCGAGAAGGCGGGCCTGACGGAACTCTCGATCCGGCTGTTCGACGAGCCGATGGCGGGATTAAAGATCGTCGCGGAGCACGTGCTGCCGAAATTCGAGCGGGCCTGACCGCCAGCCACCGGTGCGCATCCACTTCATCTTCGAGCCGGATTCCCCGCAACGCTTCCGCGACCTGGGCCTTCTTGCCGAGCAGCTCGGCTTCGACGCCATCTGGGCGCCCAATATCCTGTCGGCGAGGGATCCGTTCCTCGCCTTCTCGATGCTGGCCCGGGACTCGCACGCCGTCCGCATGGGGCCCGTTGCGATCAGCCCGTTCGAACTGCACCCGCTGAAGATCGCGAACGCGCTGCTGACACTGAACGAGATGTCGGGCGGCCGCGCGAACCTGGTCATTGGCGGCGGTGGCGGCACGATGATCGGGATGGGACTGAAGCCCGACCGGCGGGCCACACACCCGCGCATGGTGCGTGGCGTCCGCGAGTGCATTGAGTTTCTGCGGCGTGTATCGCCAACCACGCCACTCAACTTCAATGGCGAACTTTTCCAGGTGCAGAACTACCTGCCCGACTGGGCCACGGCACCGGC
>CAZPNN010000288.1:0-2030 GCA_964587605.1 uncultured Chromatiaceae bacterium | reverse complement strand
CATTTCAGGCTGCGCCCATCGGCCAGCCGATCAAACACGAAATCGATCGACCAGACTTCGTTTTGCCGACTCGGCCGCAGCAACGGCTGCCGATCGGCCAAAGCCACCTTCTTGCGCTTGCGCCGCCGCACCATCAACTGTTCTTCCCGGTATAGCCGCCGCACCCGCTTCAGGTTGACCCGCGTACCCTCCAGCCGCAGGCGCAGATGAATCATCCGGCACCCATAGCGCCGGTTCCGATGCGCCAGGTCCACGATGCGCTGGCGCAGCACCCGATTGCGGTCCTCCCGCGGTCGGTAGCGCAGCACGCTCGGGCTCATCCTGACCATGCGCAGCGCCTGGCGCTCCGCCAGCCCCCGCGCTTGCCCCAACCGTACCAGCTCGCGCCGCGCCGATACGGTCACCATTTTTTTCGCAGTGCCTCCCGCGCCACCTCGTTCTCCAGCAGCGACTCGGCCAGCAGCCTCTTCAACCGGGCGTTCTCGATTTCCAGCTCTTTCAGCCGCTTGGCGTCCGGCACCGACATCCCGCCAAACTTGGACTTCCACAGGTAGTAGCTCGCCGCCGAGAACCCGTGCTTGCGACACAGGTCCTTCACCCCAATCCCGGCATCACCCTCCCGCAGAAAACCAATGATCTGCTCTTCCGAAAAACGCTTCTTCATGGGTCCGATCCCTTCCTGGCAAAATCGGACTCCAGATCATAATGCTACTAATTCCGGGGGGCACGTCGCAGCAGACAACTTCGGCAATTGCATTACATCTAGAAACTTTGATTTCAGCAACACGCTATCTCAATGAAAGGCAAGGTCAAGATCGGCCTGGTGAACATCGTGCGCACGGCCGAGCAGGAACTCTACGGCGGTCTGGACACCGGCCCGACCGAGTTCAACCGCCACTTCGTTTGCCAGCCACTACGCGGGCGAAATCGGCCTCGCCGAAGCGCTGCAACCCGAAACCGTGGCGGTGTATGGGCAACGGGCGAAGGGTGCGAAGTACCTCGTCAACCCGAGTAAGGGAACGGCGGCGGCGTGACGGGCACGACACAGGCCGCTTGGCGTGATGCCTGGCCGGCGTGCCGCTCGGCCGAAGATGCCACACCCAGACGCTTGCCCAGGGATCGAGGATGCAGCGCATGAGGACGGCCGGCCAACAAAAAACCGCGTGACGCTTGCGCGGCACGCGGTTGCCTGGCCCCTTCAGGCCAAGGGATTGAACCCGGAGTTCAACGCACCTTGCCCGCCTTCCACGCATTCAGCAGCGTTTCATAGGCGATCGTCTCGCCCTTCGGCTTCTCGTTCGCGAGCTTCTTCCACGGCGCGTTCTTGTCGCTCAGCCACTTGTCGGGTGAGCTCTTCGGGTTGAGCTTCGGCGGGCAATTCGTCATGCCGGCGCGCTCGAGGCGGCCCATCACCTGGTCCATTTCCTCGGCCAGGTTGTCCATCGCCGCCTGCGGCGTCTTCTCGCCCGTCACCGCCACGGCCACGTTCTTCCACCAGAGCTGCGCCAGCTTCGGGTAGTCCGGCACGTTGGTGCCGGTCGGCGTCCACGCGACGCGCGCCGGGCTGCGGTAGAACTCGACCAGCCCGCCGAGCTTGGGCGCCATGTCGGTCATCGCCTTGCTCTGGATGTCGCTCTCGCGGATCGGCGTCAGGCCGACGATGGTCTTCTTCAGCGACGTCGTCTTGGCGGTGATGAACTGCGCGTAGAGCCAGGCCGCGGCCGTCTTGTTGGCGTCGTGCGCCGCGAAGAAGGTCCACGAGCCCACGTCCTGGTAGCCGTTCTGCATGCCCTGCTTCCAGTACGGGCCGTTCGGGCCGGGGGCCATGCGCCACTTCGGTGTGCCGTCGGCATTCACGACCGGCAGGCCCGGCTTGATCATGTCGGCGGTGAAGGCGGTGTACCAGAAGATCTGCTGCGCGATCTGGCCTTGGGCGGGCACCGGACCGGCTTCGCCGAAGGTCATGCCGATGGCTTCTTTCGGCGAGTACTTCTTCATCCAGTCGATGTACTTCGTCAGCGCATACACAG
>CAZPNN010000287.1:0-2822 GCA_964587605.1 uncultured Chromatiaceae bacterium | reverse complement strand
AGCGGGTGTCGCAGGTACTGGAGCATGGGGATTTTGCGGTTCGAGGCTCCCTGCTCGATTTCTACCCGATGGGCTCGGACCTGCCAGTCCGCGTGGATTTTCTGGACGACGAAATCGACAGTCTCCGGCAGTTCGACCCTGACTCCCAGCTGTCCGGCGAGGTACTCCAATCACTGGAAACCCTGCCAGCCCGTGAGATGCCGGTCGACGCCGAGGCCATCAAACAGTTCCGTCAGGCCTACCGCCGGCGCTTCGAGGGCAATCCGGCCCGGTCCATCATCTACCGGGAGGTGTCGGAAGGACGGTTGCCGGGGGGTATCGAGAACTACCTGCCCCTGTTCTTCGACAGTACGGCGCTGCTCTGGGACTACCTGCCCGCGGCCCGCCTCACGATTGCGTTGGGTGAACCGGAGCAACTGCTCGCGCCCGCCTGGCAGCAGATTAACGAGCGCTTTCTGGACAATCGGGAGGACTCGGAGCGCCCGGCACTGGAGCCCCACGAACTCAATGGCACGCCCGAGGAGCATCTCGCCCGAATCGCAGGAGCGCCATTGCTGGTGCTGGACCCCGGCACGCCGGACCCCACCGCGAGCGAAGAGCGGGCCGCCACCGCCGGGCTTGCGCCCCTTCCATCGCTGCTCATCGATGCGCGCGCGGAGGAACCTGCTCTTCCGTTGCGGGAGTTCATCCGCAACTTTCCGGGCCGCCTGCTGTTTGCAGCCGAGTCACCCGGGCGCCGGGAAATGCTCGCTGACCTGCTGCGCCAGGAAGGGGTGCCCAGCGCGGAAGCCGCCAACTGGGGAGATTTCATCAGCTCGACACGCCCCGCCATGGTCAGTATCGCCCCGCTCGGCCAGGGCCTGCTGTTGCGCGAGGCCGGCATCGCGATCATCACGGAACGGGAACTCTACGGGGAACGCCCCCGGGGCCGCCGCCGGCAACGCCGCGTGCGCGATCCTGAGCAAATCCTGAGCGATCTGACCGACCTGCACCCCGGTGCCCCGATCGTCCATGTCGACCACGGCGTCGGCCGCTACCGCGGCCTGACCACGATGACGATCGACGAAATGCCGATGGAGTTCCTGACCCTCGAATACGCCGGGGGCGACCTGCTGCACGTGCCGGTGGCGTCGCTGCACAGGGTGTCCCGCTACACCGGCACCTCCGCCGAGGACGCACCACTGCACAAGCTCGGCAGCGACCAGTGGGACAAGGCGCGGCGCAAGGCCGCCGCGCGCATTCGTGACGTTGCCGCCGAGTTGCTGGAACTCTACGCCAGGCGGGCAGCCCGGCAGACCACCCGTCCGGCAGAAACACAGCACGACTACGCCGCCTTCGCCGCCGGCTTCCCCTTCGAACCTACCGAGGACCAGGCCAGCGCGATCGACGCCGTTGTCAGCGACCTCAGCAGCGGCAAGCCGATGGACCGGCTGGTCTGCGGCGATGTCGGCTTCGGCAAGACCGAGGTCGCGTTGCGCGCGGCCTTCATCGCCGTTTCGCAGGGGCGGCAGGTCGCCGTCCTCGTCCCCACGACCTTGCTGGCACAGCAGCACTACCAGACCTTCGCCGATCGCTTCGCCGACTGGCCGGTGTCGGTCGAGGTGCTGTCCCGGTTCCGAACCACGCAGGAAAGCCGCAAGGCGCTCGATGGCATCGAGGCCGGCAGTGTGGATATCGTCATCGGCACGCACCGGCTGCTACAGGGCGACATCCGCTTCAAGAACCTGGGCCTGATCATCGTTGACGAGGAGCACCGCTTCGGTGTCCGGCACAAGGAGCGCCTAAAGGCCCTGCGCACGGAGGCCGATGTGCTGACCCTGACTGCCACCCCGATTCCGCGTACGCTGAACATGGCACTGGGCCGACTCCGGGACCTGTCGCTGATCGCCACGCCGCCAGAAACGAGACTCAGCATCAAGACCTTCGTCACGCGGTTTGAGGGCCGCGTGGTGCGCGAGGCCTGCCTGCGAGAGCTGAAACGCGGCGGCCAGGTCTACTTTGTCCACAATCACATCGAGGACATCGACAAGATCGCCGCGGAACTGGCCGCGCTCGTCCCGGAAGCGCGCATCGAGATCGCCCATGGCCAGATGCGGGAGCGGGATCTCGAGCAGGTCATGGTGGACTTCAATCACCGGCGCTTCCACATCCTGGTGTGCACGGCGATTATCGAGAGCGGCCTCGACATCCCGTCGGCGAACACGATCATCATCAACCGGGCCGATCGTTTCGGCCTGGCCCAGTTGCACCAGTTGCGCGGCCGGGTGGGACGCTCGCATCACCAGGCGTTTGCGTACCTGCTCGCCCCTCCACGGGAGGCACTCACCACCGACGCCGAGAAACGGCTGGATGCCATCGCCTCGATGGAGGATCTCGGCTCTGGCTTCATGCTGGCCACGCACGACATGGAAATCCGGGGCGCTGGCGAACTCCTGGGCGAAGGGCAAAGCGGCCAGATCCAGGAAATCGGCTTCGAACTCTACAACGACATGCTGACGCGCACCATCAAGGCGCTACAGGACGGCCTGGAGCCGAACCTCGACAATGCCATGGCGCCGATGGCAGAAATCAATCTCCACCTCCCCGCGCTGCTGCCAGACGACTATATGTCCGACGTTCACCTGCGGCTCGTGCACTACAAACGGATAGCGAGCGCCCGAAGCGGCGCGGCGCTACGGGAACTCCAGGTGGAACTGGTGGATCGCTTTGGTCCCCTGCCCGAAGCCACCCGGCACCTGTTCCGGATGACCGCACTTCGCCTGCGGGCTGAACCACTGTCGATCAGGCGAATCGATGCCAGCCCGGTCGGCGGTTTTGTCGAG
>CAZPNN010000286.1:0-10730 GCA_964587605.1 uncultured Chromatiaceae bacterium | reverse complement strand
GTCGGCTGGACATCCTGCTCACTGCCCTCGGCAAGCCGCGGGGTGGACTCCTCGATGAATTGCTCGAGGTCGCGTCGCAGCCGGACGAGGTCCGCGCTGCAGCCCTTGAGAATTTCGGTCACTGTCGGCACGTCAATTATGGCGAGCAGCAAATGCTCCACAGTCATGTACTCGTGGCGCTTGGTCCGGGCCTGCTGGAAGGCCTCGTTCAGACAGAATTCGAGTTCACTGCTCAACATGACCGTCAGGTTTCCTCGAGCGTGCAAAGAAGTGGATGCTGATGCTGCTGGGCATAAGCGCCGACCTGCGCCACCTTGGTTTCGGCGATCTCATAGGTAAATACTCCGCACACACCTTTTCCCCGGGTGTGAACTTCCAGCATGACACGCGTGGCCTTTTGCCGGTCCATGGCGAATATCAACTCCAGCACTTCGACGACGAACTCCATCGGGGTGTAGTCGTCATTCAGCAAAACAACCCGATACAGCGGCGGACGTTTGACTTGGGGGCGCGCCTCCTCAATGGCAAGCCCCCTGCCGTCATCCGTGCGGCGGGTCAGATCCTTGTCGCTATCGCTGCCCATCACTGGCCGCTCGAAGAGTTAAGTCGTCGTAATTGTGAAAAACTTGAACGTCAATGATAGTAACTTATCCGATTCCGGGCAGTGACACGGATTCCGCACTGCGTAACGGCATTGATCAGGCGCCATTAACCCTGGCTCCGTCAGTCTCCGCGTCGTCGTGAGGAACGTATCACGGTTCCCCGGCCGCTCCGGGGCTCTAATTCGGGGTGGAGGGCGAACTGGCGGGCGATTCCCGGGTTGCTCGCCCCCCCGTACCTGATTATGCTAAAACCCCTTGAGTTTCTTGGGCTTCTGTGAACATTCAGGATCTGGTCTCGCGTTTCGGCGGAGCAACGCCGATGCTGGCGGTGGCGCGTGCCAACGAGCACCTGCCTCTGGCGGTGTCGGTCGTGGCCGTGATGTTCATTGGTTACTACCTGGCCCGGGTCTTCTGGCTGCTTTATCCCGCAGCGCCCGCGGCGCCCTGGCAACCGCCTCAGCCATCCCAGCAGGTCGGGCAGAGTGTCGCAAGCCCGGCCGACACCGCCGCCATTGCAGCCACCCATTTGTTCGGTGAGGCGTCGACAGAGGCGCCCGAACTGACGGGTGACGCCGCGTTGAACGCGCCGGATACGAGCCTGTCGCTGCAGCTGCGCGCCGCGATCGCCGCTGACGACCCGACGATGGCCCATGCCATCATTGCGGATGCCAGCGGCAACGAGCACGTCTATTTCACCAACGACAGCCTGCCCGGCGGCGTGACTGTGCAGCAGATTCAGGCAGACCGGGTGATTCTGGCCCGAGCCGGCCAGCTGGAAGTCCTGCGCCTGCCTCGCGAGGGTCAGGGAACCGGCGAAACCTCGCGGGCCATCCCGGCATCCCTCAGGCCACCAGAGGCCAGCGCCGAGGCCAATGTTCAGGAACTGGTCGCGCAGAATGCGGCCGGGTTCCTGGACGTTGTCCGTCCCCAGCCGTTCATGCCAAATGGGCAGTTGAAGGGTTACCGTATATATCCAGGGCCAAATCGTCAGCAGTTCGCCTCTCTTGGGCTGCGCGCCGGCGACCTCGTCACAGAAATCAACGGTGTTGCACTGAATAATCCGGCGCAGGGGATGGAAGTATTCCGTAGCCTGGGGGGCGCGTCCCAGGTCACGGTCACGGTCGAGCGGGATGGTCAGCCACAGGTACTGTCCCTCAATATGGCCCAGATCAACGCCGGCGGAGCGACGCAGTGAGCCCAGCAGATTCCCCCTTGACCACCATGCGCCTCCCGCGTCTAACCAGCATCTGCCTGGCATTGTGGACGCTCGCCTGCAGTCCGGCTCTGCTGGCCGAGGAAGCGACGATTACCCCCAACTACAAGGATGCAGACATCCGCCAGGTTATCGAGGCCGTGGGCGAGGTCACCGGAAAAAATTTCATCCTGGACCCCCGCGTCAAGGCCCAGGTCACCATGCTGTCGGCCGCGCCGATGAGCCCGGAGGCTTTCTACGAGGCTTTCCTGTCGATACTTTCCGTTTATGGTTTCGTGGCGGTTCCGTCGGGTGACGTGGTCAAGATCCTCCCCGACGCCAACGCCCGACAGGTACCCGGGGCGGAGATGGAGGCCGGTGCCGGCCGGCCCGATGACATCGTGACGCGCATCATTTCGGTACAGAACGTGGCGGCTGCCCAGCTGGTGCCGATCCTGCGACCACTGATTCCCCAGTACGGGCATCTGGCGGCCCACCCACCCTCCAATTTGCTGATCATCAGCGATCGCGCTGCGAACGTGGATCGCATGATGCGAATCGTGGCACGCATCGATCTGGCGGCAGACCTGGACTACGAGGTCATCCGTCTCGAACATGCCTCAGCGGGCGAGATCGTTAAAATCGTCGGGGCGCTCAATCAGGGCGCGCAAGCGGCAGAAGGTGGCGCCGGCCCGCGGATCACGGTCGTGGCCGACGAACGAACCAACAGCGTTCTCGTGACCGGCGACAAGGCCATGCGACTGCGTTACCGGGCGCTGATCACCCACCTTGACACGCCCCTTGAAGAAGGTGGCGATACCCAGGTTCGCTACCTGCGCTACACGGCAGCCATCGACCTCGCCACCAAACTGCAAAGCCAGTACACGGGTGGCGGTGGTGGCGGTGGTGGCGGCGGGAAAGCTGCTGGCGCGGCGGATGTATTACCGCCCACCGAGCGCGGCGAAATCAGCATCTGGGCTGACGAATCCACCAATGCACTGATCATCACTGCACCACCGAAAATCATGAAGTCGATGATGGGAGTCATCGACAAGCTCGATATCCGCCGGGCCCAGGTCATGGTCGAGGCCATCATCGTCGAGGTGTCGTCCGAAAGGGCCGCGGAACTCGGCGTGACGTGGGCCATTGGCGACGCCGATCTCGAAAATGCGATCGGCATCACCAAGTTCGATAACACGACTGGCGTTACTGGCATAGCAGGGGCCATTCTCGGCGGGGGCGAAGGTCTAACCCCGGCTGCTGCCGGGGGCCTCATTGGCAGCGGCCTGACGCTCGGCGTTGGCTCAATCAGCAACTCAGGCTTGAGCTTTGTTGCACTGATCGAGGCACTCGAAGCCGACGGCAGCTCAAACATCATTGGCACTCCGGTCCTCGTGACGCTCGACAATGAGGAAGCCGAGATCGTGGTTGGCCAGGAAGTGCCGTTTGTCACGGGCCAATACACCGACACCGGAGCAACTGGCGGCGGCGGCGTCGGCGGAACGTCGGTCAACCCGTTCCAGACGATTCAGCGCGAGCAGGTAGGCCTGACACTGAAGCTGACGCCGCAGATCAATGAAGGCAACGCCGTTCGGCTGAAGGTCCAGCAGGAGATATCCTCACTCCTGCCGAGCACCCAGGCCGTTGACCTGATTACGCAGAACCGCTCTATCAATACCGTCGTCATCGTCGAAGACCGTGCCACGCTGGTGCTTGGCGGGCTGATCCAGGAACAGGTTTCGGAGCGGCAACAGCGCGTGCCCCTCCTCGGCCGCATTCCATTGATTGGCGCCTTGTTCCGTTCCGATGACACCAAAAAGTCGAAGACCAACCTCATGGTGTTCATCAAACCCACGATCCTGCGCGACCATGTCCAGGCGTCGTTCGAAACCAATGCGAAGTACAGCTACATCCGCGATCAGCAACTGGGAATCAAGCCCAAGAACCCGCGGTTGATGCCAATGACCGACCGACCCGTATTGCCTGAACTCATAGAGCCGCCAGTTGCACCGGAAACTCCGGCCATCGATCTCCGCGAACCACCCGAGGCCCCGGCCGGTGAATCCGCCGGTTCCTGAACTCATCGACGACCTGGCCGAGGTACGCGCGATCGAGCGCCTGCCCGACGTCGCGGCCCGGGTGCCTCCGGAAGTCCGCCGCTTTGTACTCCCGTTTGCCTTCGCGAAGCGCCACGGCGTGCTGATCAATGGCCTGCTCGACGGCCAGCCCCTGACCATTGTCCGCTCCGATGCGAAGCTCGCAGCGATTTCCGAAGTCAGGCGCTTTGTCGACGGACCGATGCGCCTGCAGGTCGTGCCGACTGCGGAATTCGATCGCCAGCTGCAGCAGACCTACGAGCGTGAGTCGAACAACACCATGCAGATGGTGGATGGCCTTGGCGACGACACCGACCTGTTTCGGGTGGCCCAGGACCTCCCTGAGCCCTCAGACCTGCTCGAAAGCGACGACGATGCGCCGATCATTCGCCTGATCAATGCCCTGCTGACGTCGGCGGTCAAGGAGAATGCTTCCGACATTCATATCGAGCCTTTTGAAAACCGGCTCGTGGTCCGTTTTCGGGTCGATGGCATACTCCGGGAAGTTTTGCAGTCCCGCCGCGCCGTAGCTCCGCTGGTCGTATCCCGCATCAAGGTCATGTCAAAACTTGATATTGCCGAGAAGCGGCTTCCGCAGGATGGCCGGTTCTCGCTGCGTATTGCGGGGCGCGCCGTCGACGTTCGCGTGTCGACAATGCCGTCCGGTCACGGCGAACGCGTGGTACTCCGCTTGCTGGACAAGCACGCGGGGCGCCTCGAACTTGAAAACCTCGGCATGGACCCTAACACCCGGAGTGTAATCGACGAACTGATTCACAAGCCCCACGGCATTATTCTGGTCACGGGACCGACAGGCTCCGGCAAGACGACAACGCTCTACGCCGCCCTTGAACGTATCAACGACAACACGCGCAACATCATGACGGTCGAGGATCCGATCGAGTACTACATCGATGGCATCGGCCAGTCCCAGGTGAACACCAAGGCCGACATGACCTTTGCACGTGGCCTGCGGGCAATCCTGCGCCAGGACCCGGATGTCGTGATGGTCGGCGAAATACGCGACCTGGAGACGGCTGAAATTGCCGTCCAGGCCAGCCTGACCGGCCACCTCGTACTGTCGACCCTGCACACCAACACGGCCGTCGGCGCGGTGACCCGTTTGCGGGATATGGGTGTCGAGCCCTTCCTGCTCTCGTCGAGTCTTGTCGGCGTGCTGGCCCAGCGGCTGGTCCGCGTGCTGGATCCGGCCAACAAGGTGGCCTATCCGGCCCGGGAATACGAATGCCGGACTCTGGGCGTCGACCCGGCAAACCCACCTCCCCTGTACCACCCCGACGAGGCCGCCCTGCAGGCCGGGGGAGTGGGCTACAAGGGCCGCACTGGCATCTACGAGCTGGTGACGATCGACGACGAACTGCGCACGATGATTCACGATGGCGCTGGCGAGCACGAACTGGAACGCTACGCGCGCACGCGCAGCCCCAGCATCCGGGACGACGGGCTGCGCAGGGCCCTCGCCGGGACTACGACCCTCGAAGAGGTCTTGCGCGTTTCCCGCTCCGACTGATGGGCGCGTTTGAATACACCGCTGTCGACGCCAGCGGCAAAGAACGCCGCGGAGTCCTTGAGGGAGATACCGCCCGCCAGGTGCGCCAGATACTGCGCGAACAGCAGCTGCTTCCGCTCACCGTAGCCGAAGTTGCCCAGCGCGAAGCGACCCGCCAGAAGTCATTCACCCTGCGCCCGACGCTGTCCGCCGGCGACCTTGCGCTGGTGACTCGCCAGCTTGCCACTCTCGTGCAATCGTCACTGCCTCTGGAGGAAGCGCTGCTCGCGGTTTCGGAACAAACCGAATCAACTCGCGTGAAGAGCATCCTTATCGGCGTGCGCTCAAAGGTCATGGAGGGACACACGCTGGCGGATGGCTTTGGCGACTTTCCAAAGGCTTTTCCTGAAATTTACCGGGCCACGGTTTCGGCGGGTGAACAGTCCGGCCATCTGGACGCCGTCCTGGAACGGCTCGCCGACTACACTGAAGGTCGCCAGGTGCTGCGCCAGAAAATCCAGCACGCGATGATCTATCCCGTCGTACTGACGGTACTTGCCCTCCTGATCGTCAGTGGCATGCTGGTCTACGTCGTGCCCAAGGTCGTCGGCGTCTTCTCGAATACCGGACGTGAATTGCCGGGACTGACCATTTTTCTGATTGCGCTCAGTGAATTCCTGCGCGACTACGGGCTGTACCTGCTGATCGCACTCATTGCAGCGGGTTTTGCTGCGCGCCGCGCGCTCCGGCAGCCAGGACCCCGCCGGTGGCGGGATGCCCTCCTGCTGCGGATACCACTGGTCGCCAAGCTGGTTCGCGGGTCAAATACCGCGCGCTTCACGCGAACCTTAAGCATTCTGACCGGGAGCGGTGTGCCAGTACTCGAGTCCCTGCGCATTTCTGCCGAAGTGGTAACCAATGTGCCCATGCGCGAAGCGGTACAGGGTGCGTCGGACCGGGTGCGGGAAGGAGCGCCGATTGGCAAATCCCTGGCCATTGGCGGCTATTTCCCTCCCATGTGCGTTCACCTGATTTCCAGCGGCGAGGCCAGCGGCGAACTGGAAACCATGCTCAGCCGCGCCGCCATTAATCAGGAACGCGAGATGGACGGCCTCATTGCGGCCCTGCTCGGCATTCTGGAGCCTGCGCTGATTGTGTCGATGGGAGTAATCGTTCTGGTCATCGTCCTGGCGATCCTCCTGCCAATATTCGAGCTGAATCAACTCGTTGGCTGACGCCCTTGATGCACGACCTCCGCCTGTGAGGTAGACCCGGATTCAGTTCACGAAATACAGAAATAGGGATTGTCATCTCTCGCTCGGCCCATTATAAAAACGGCGTAGTCGTTGCACTTTCTGCACAAAGGTTGATCAATGGGTCGCAAAGCTGCAGTACTGGCCATGAACAAGAAGGCTCCGCGCCAGGAATCGCCGGATTCGCTCAATCAGTCGCTCAATGAGTCGCTCAATCCAGTTGACGACAATGAGTCAGAACTGGATGACGCTACCGAGTTGGAGCTGACGGCTGAGACCGAGATTTCCGATAACGTCGGCGAGCAGTCTGTCGAAATCAACGTCGAAACCCTGATTGCCGAACTGGAAGCCGAGTCGCACCGGGGCCGGACGCGGGATGTGCATTGCGCCCGCCGCAAGCTCGAGGATTACCTGGAGCGCAAGCGCATTGCGCATGACATTGAGGATTTCGAGGACTTTGAGATCAAGGATTGAGGCCGGAGAGACCGAGCAGCTCGCTGTAGTCCTCAAGGCGGATTGCCACCACATGCAGGACATCACCCTGCCGCTGCACCTGCCCCCACACGCCCAGCAGGCGTGACTCAAGCAAGACCTGGCGCTGACGTTCTGCCAGACGCTGCCAGACGATCAGGTTGACGTAGCCCGTTTCATCTTCCAGCGTCACGAAAGTGACCCCTCCCGCGCTGCCCGGCCGCTGGCGCGTCGTAACGATCCCTGCCGTCCGCACACGCGCCTTGTCACGCAATTCCTGGAGATCGATGGCCGTCCTGATGCCCTGGCGACGCAGGCGCGTGCGCAGCAATGCCAGGGGGTGACGGCCCAGCGTCAACCCGAGACTCTGGTAGTCGGCAGCAATGTCCTGGCCTTCTGTGGGCGCCCGGAGCAGCGGCAGGCCTTCTGCAATACGCAGCACCGGTAATACCGGCAAGGGAGGCTCCGCGCCGGCCACTGCCCAGCGGGCCCGGTGCCGGTGGCCGGCAATACCCGCCAGCGCGCCTGCGATAGCGAGGGCACCAAGCGCCTGCCGGGCCATGCCCGTGCGCTCGTGGAGATCCTGGACACTGTGGTAGGGCCGCTCGCTTCGCTGGCGAATCAACTGCAGGCCCTCCTCCACCCCAAGCCCGCTGACCAGGCGCAAGCCCAGCCGTAGTGCGTACTGGCCATCCGCCGTGGCCTCGAGAGTGCAATCCCAGGCACTGCAATTCACCTCCACCGGCCGGACCTCGACGCCGGCACGGCGCGCGCTCTGGACCAGCTGCGACGGTGCATAGAACCCCATTGGCTGGCTGTTCAGCAACGCGCCGGTGAATGCTGCCGGCTCGTGCCGCTTGAGCCAGGCAGAGACATACACCAGCAGGGCAAAGCTGGCGGCGTGGGATTCCGGAAAACCGTATTCCCCAAAACCACAGATCTGGTTGAAGATCTGGCGCGCAAATGCCTCGGAATAGTTGCGCGCCCGCATGCCGGAAATCAGTCGCTCCTCGAAGTGCCCGAGCCCGCCTTGCCGGCGCCACGCGGCCATCGCCCGGCGCAACTGATCAGCCTCGCCCGGCGTGAAGCCGGCCGCCACGACCGCCAGCTGCATGACCTGTTCCTGAAAGATGGGCACCCCGAGCGTGCGCTCCAGCACCTGGCGGACTTCCGGGCTGGGATAGGTCACCGGCTCCTCGCCGTTCCGGCGGCGCAGGTAGGGATGCACCATGTCGCCCTGGATAGGCCCGGGCCGGATGATCGCCACCTCGATCACCAGGTCGTAGTACGTACGGGGCTTCAGCCTCGGCAGCATGGCCATCTGGGCCCGGGACTCGATCTGGAAAACCCCCATGGTGTCGCCCCGGCTGATCATGGCGTATACCGCCGGGTCCTCGGCCGGCACTGTGTGCAAGGACAGTTCGCGCCCCTTGTGCTCCCGTAGCAGGGCAAAGCTGCGGCGGATGGACGACAGCATGCCGAGCGCGAGCACATCCACCTTGAGCAGGCCCATCTCATCGAGGTCATCCTTGTCCCACTGGATGACCGTGCGATCTGCCATCGATGCATTCTCGATCGGCACCAGCCGGCAAAGCGGTTCCTCGGCAATCACGAACCCGCCGACATGCTGGGAAAGATGCCGGGGAAAACCGATCAGCTGGCCAGCCAGCGTCACGAGCCGGTGGATCAGTGGACTGGCCGGATCAAAGCCGGCCTCCCGGATTCGTTCCGGCGGTATGGTCTCGCCATCCCACCAGTGCAGGTTTCGCGACACCTGGCGGAGCTGTGCTTCAGACAACCCCAGCGCCCGGCCCACATCACGGATGGCACTGCGGGGACAGTAGGTAATCACGGTTGCCGTCAGTGCCGCCCGGTCCCGGCCATAGCGGGCATAAATGTACTGGATCACCTCCTCACGGCGCTCGTGCTCGAAATCCACGTCGATATCGGGCGGTTCGTTGCGCTCGCGGGAGATGAATCGTTCGAAAAGGAGCGACATTCGCGCCGGATCCACCTCGGTGATACCAAGGCAGAAACACACAGCGGAATTGGCTGCCGAGCCGCGCCCCTGGCAGAGGATGCCCTGGCTGCGCGCAAACCGGACGATATCGTCCACGGTCAGGAAATAAGCCTCGTAACGCAACTCGGTGATCAGCTCGAGCTCTCGCTCCACCAGCTGCCGGATATCGGCTGAAGCACCCGCCGGCCAGCGCTCCCGCAGTCCCGCGAGGGTGCGGCATTTAAGCCAGCTGGCGGACGTATAACCGGCAGGTACCAGCTCATGCGGGTACTGGTAGCGCAACTCGTCCAGGGAAAAGTGCAGACGTCGTGCGATCTGCAGCGTGGCCTCCAGCAACCGGTCCGGATAGATCTGCTTGAGCTCCGCCAGCCTGCGCAGATGTCGCTCGCCATTGGCATGCAGGCCTGTCGTACCGGACGCCAGCGGCAGCTTGCGGCGAATTGCCGTCAGGGTGTCCTGCACGGCGCGGCGGCCACGGACATGCATGTGCACGTCACCGGCAGCTACCGCCGGAATACCAACGCTGGCAGAAAACGCCAGCAGCTGCTCACTGCGGCAAGCCTCGTCGCCATCGGCGTGAAGTTCCACCGCGAGCCAGACGCGCCCTGAAAAATGCGATTTGAGCCACAGGGCATCGGCAGGATCCGGCAGCGCCGGGGGCAACCACAGCAGCAGGCACCCGGCAGGCAGCGTCTCGAAATCGCTGCGCACCACGCGATAGGAGCCCTTCTCTGCCGCCCGGCGTCCATGGGTGATCAGCCCGCAAAGCGCAGCGTAACCATCCCGGTCAGCAGCGAGCACGACCAGGCGCAGGCCATCAACGGCCCGAAACTCGCTGCCGATAAGCAGCGGCAGGGCATGGCGTCGCGCCGCGACGTGTGCCCGGACAATGCCAGCCACGGAGCACTCGTCGGTGAGTGCGAGGGCTGCGTACCCAAGCGCGGCGCCGCGCTCGACCAGTTCAGCCGGGTGCGACGCGCCCCGCAAAAACGTGAAGTTGCTGAGACAATGCAGTTCGGCATAGCCGGTCACCCGAAAACACCCTGCAGGTACCAGGCCTGGCTGCGCAGATCCTGGTATACCCAGAGCATCGCCCCCTGCGGGTTGCTGGCCCGGTAGTAATCCCGACGCACATCGCCGCCATCCCACCAGCCGCTTTCGATGCGTTCCGGCCCGCGCAGAAGCGACAGTACCCCGCGCCACGCGGGTCGCCCGGCAACCATCCCCAGCAACTCCGGTGCCACCAGCAGCCAGACGGGCCGCGAACGGACAGCTATCAGGGGATCACTCGCCCCGGTTTCTGCCAGTGGATCGGGCACCGCTCGCCAGGCGCTCTCGGGACGGTGTTCGGCGCGTAACGCAAAACCCTGCACCGCCGGTTCCCCCAGCCGGGCACGCAAGCGCTCCAGCAAGGCGTGCAGTCCACCATCCGGCTGCAGGCACTGGCCCAGCAAATCCGTACCGGCCAGTAGCTGCCCGGGCGAAAGGCTGGCCTGCAACGCCAGGCTGCTGACGGCGGCAGGCAAGGTTCCGGCCTCAAGCCGCAGTCGCAGCAGTCCGGGCAACAAGCCCACGGCGATTGTGTG
>CAZPNN010000285.1:0-4407 GCA_964587605.1 uncultured Chromatiaceae bacterium | reverse complement strand
CCGTGGCAAGGTCACGCCCTACGACATCGCAATTTTCAGCCGGCAGATCGCCACGATGCTCGCGGCGGGCATACCGCTGGTGCAGGCCTTCGAGATCGTCGGCGCCGGGCACGACAACGTCGCCATGCAAAAACTGATCCTCGGCATCAAGGGCGACCTCGAGTCCGGTACGGCCCTTGCCGAAGCGCTGGGCCGTCACCCGCTGTATTTCGACGACCTCTACGTGAACCTGGTGACGGCCGGCGAACAGGCCGGCGCGCTGGACACCCTGCTCGACAAGGTGGCCACGTACAAGGAAAAGACGGAAGCCATCAAGAAGAAGATCAAGAAGGCGCTGTTTTACCCGGCCGCCGTGCTCGTCGTCGCGGTGATCGTCACGATGATCCTGCTGATCTTCGTGATCCCGCAGTTCGAGTCGCTGTTCAAGGGCTTTGGCGCCGACCTGCCGGCGTTCACCCGGATGGTGATCAATCTCTCCTACTTCGTGCAGACCAAGGGCTGGCTGCTGGCCATCGTGGTCGGTGGCGGCATCGCTTTCTACATCTACACCCGCAAGCGCTCCCGCAAGCTGCGGGAAGTCGAAGACCGCCTGATGCTGAAGATGCCGATCGTGGGCAACATTCTCGAGAAAGCAGCCGTGGCGCGCTTCGCCCGGACGCTGTCCACGATGTTCAGCGCGGGTGTGCCGCTGGTCGAAGCCCTGCAGTCCGTCGCGGGTGCCACCGGCAATATCGTGTACGAAAACGCCGTGCTGGCCATGCGCGACGAAGTCTCCACCGGGCAACGCCTGCAACGAGCCATGGAAAACACCCAGCTGTTTCCCAACATGGTGATCCAGATGATCGCCGTGGGTGAGGAATCCGGCTCGCTCGACGAGATGTCCAGCAAGGTCGCGGACTTCTACGAGGCCGACGTGGACAATGCCGTGGACAGCATGAGCAGCCTGCTCGAGCCGCTCATCATGGCCATCCTGGGCGTGCTGGTCGGTGGACTCGTGATCGCGATGTACCTGCCTATCTTCAAGATGGGCGCGGTCATCTGAGCGAAGCAGCAACGCTGCTGTCCATACCCTATCTGCTCCCGGGCCTCGGCGTCCTGCTCGGGCTCGTCATCGGCAGCTTTCTCAACGTCGTCATCTACCGGCTGCCCGTCATGCTGGACCGCGACTGGCGCCAGCAGTGCGCGGCGCTGCTGGCGGATCCCGCCGCGACAGCCGCTCCCCAAGCCGCCCCCAAGGGCCCTGCCGAGCCGTATGACCTCATCCGGCCGCGCTCGGCCTGCTTGAGCTGCAAGACCCCGATCAAGGTCCGGCACAACCTGCCCGTGCTGGGCTGGCTGTGGCTGCGCGGCCGCTGCGCGGCCTGCCAGGCGGTCATTCCGGCCCGCTACCCCGTCGTGGAGGCCGGGACGGGCCTGCTGTCCGGCTTTGTCGTCTGGCACTTCGGCTTCTCACCGGAAGCCATCGCGGCGCTGCTGCTGACCTGGTCGCTGATCACGCTTGCGATCATCGATCTCGATCATCACCTGCTGCCGGACGTGATCACGCTGCCGCTGTTGTGGGCGGGCCTGCTGTTTCATGTGGTCTTTGCCCCCCACGCGGCAGCGAGCCCCTTTGCCGGCCTGACCGACGGGGTGATCGGCGCCATTGCCGGCTACTTAAGCCTGTGGCTGGTCTTCCATGGCTTTCGCTTCGTCACCGGCAAGGAGGGCATGGGTTACGGCGACTTCAAGCTCTTCGCGGCGCTGGGCGCCTGGCTGGGCTGGCAGATGTTACCGCTGATCATCCTGATGTCGGCGCTCTCAGGCGCGATCACCGGCGTCTGCCTGATTGCTCTCGGCCGCCACGCCCGTCAGGCGCCAATTCCGTTCGGACCGTACCTGGCAGCCGCCGGATTTGTCGCCCTCATCTGGGGCCTGCCCCTGATGGGCGCCTACCTTCGGACTGCCCTTCCGCAGGGCTAACGCGGGATAAGGGTTGACGCGGGATGCAACGCGACTCCATGCCAAGGGACTGGCCCGTCTACCGGGTGGGCCTCACCGGCGGCATTGCCAGCGGCAAGAGCACCGTGGCTGAAATGTTTGCGGCGCTCGGAGTCCCGGTCATCGATACCGACGTGATTGCGCGGCAGGTGGTCCTGCCCGGGACCGGGGGCCTGACTGCCGTCATCGAGGCATTCGGACCGGACGTGCTGCAGCCTGATGGCAGTCTCGACCGGCGACGCCTGCGGGACCTCGCGTTTGCGACAGCGGAAAGCCGGCAGCGGCTCGAGGCCATCGTGCACCCCCTGATTGCCGCCGGGATGGAAGCACAGAGCGCCCAAGCGGGAGGCCCCTACCAGATGCTCGTCGTCCCCCTGCTGATCGAGTCTGGCCTTTCTGCCCGGGTCGATCGCGTGCTGGTGGTGGACTGTTCAGAGCGTGTTCAGCAAACTCGCCTCATGGTCCGGGACGGGGAAACCGAGACGGGTGTCCTGCGCCTGCTGGCAGCCCAGCTGGATCGCGCGACCAGACTCCACGGGGCTGATGATGTGCTGGACAACTTAGGGACCCGTGACGAACTGAGGGAAGGGGTGCGAGCATTGCACAAGACCTATCTGCAATTCGCCGCGGAACCGAAGCACGGCGGGGCGCCCAGGGAGGCCTGAAGGGGCCAGGATAAGCGGGCCTTAAGCCTTTGCTTCCCCATTTGCCCTCCCCGTTGTGGAGGCGCAGAATACCGGGAAAACAAAGACTCCGGCTTGAATCCGGACATTCATGGTTAGCATTCCAACTGCAGATTTGTTTACAGAAGCCGCAGCATCGAGCGCCACCGGGCTTTACGAGCAGCCCTTGAGTGAACGGATGCGGACCTTCCTGCGTCTTGAATTCCTGTACCAGCAGTTCTGCTTCAACCTGGAGCAGACGTCCGAGTGGGGCAGTCGCGCAGCGGTCACCAACATGCTCGACATCGTCACCATTCTCGGCCGGGGCGATGTCCGTGGCGATGTACTCAAGGAACTCGAGCGCCAGACTGGCGTGTATGACGGCTACCAGAACATCGCAGGTATAGACGAGGCCCGCCTGAAGCGGGTGCTGCGCAATCTCAAGGATTTACGCCAGCGGCTCTTCGCGGTGGGTCCGCAGTTCATGCAGCCCATTCGCGAAAGCGAATTTCTGGCCGCCATCAAACACCGCAGCGCCATTCCCGGCGGAACCTGCGAATTCGACCTGCCCGACTATGCGCACTGGCTGAATCACCCTTACGAGCAGCGCGTGTCCGACATCGATCGCTGGATGAAGAACTTGAGGCCGCTCTGCGACAGCATCTCCGAGTTGCTCTGGCTGCTTCGGGAAGGCGGACAAACCTCCGATCAGGTGGCAACCAACGGCTCCTTCCAGCACGGCATGATCGGCGAAGGCGTCGCCGGCCTGCTCCGCGTGTCGCTGCTGCCGGGACTGAATCTCTATCCGGAGATCAGCGGCAGCCATCACCGCTTCACGATCCGTTTCATGCAACGGCCCGACGCTCTCGAGCGACCCACTCAGGCCGGCAAGGACGTGCGGTTCCGCCTCACAATCTGCTGAGGGCTGCTGCAATCGGCTGATCGGCTTCCAGCAGATCTGCCGCCGGAAGTTCCGCCACGGATACCCAGCGCAGGGGCTGGCCCTCAACCCCGCGGGGTTCGCCGGCATACCGTTCCACCAGGAACACGTGCAACTCCACGATCCGCTCGGGGTACTCGTGCCGGTAGGTCATGAACGGCACCGCGTCCTCGACCGCCACGCCCAGTTCCTCGTGAAGCTCCCGGTGCAGAGCCTGCGCGGGCAACTCGCCGGGGTGGAGCTTGCCGCCGGGGAACTCCCAGAAGCCGCCGACGTGGCCCCCCGCCGGACGCTGTGCAATCAGGATGCGGCCCTGCGAATCCCGCAGGATGCCGGCGGCGACTGTGATCAGCCCGGCCTTACTCAGTCCGGGTTTATTCAAGGCGGCCGTGGCACTGCTTGTACTTCTTGCCGGAACCGCACGGACACGGCTCGTTGCGGCCGACCTTCCTCTCCGTGCGAACCACCGGGGCGATCGGCTGCGCGGCTTCCGGCTGCCCCCGGGCAGGCCTTGCGACCAGTGGCCGGCGCCCATCGGCCGTTGCGGTGGCGGTGGCATCGCCGGCGCCCGGCTCGGGCTCCGTCGCGGCCGACGACATGGCGGACGGCGCCTCATCGTGCCGGTACTGCAACTGTTCCGCCATGCGGCGCCGGTCTTCCTCGGCAGCCACGTCGGCCGGGGTGCGGATCCTCGCCTTGGCGAGGATCGTGACCACGTCGCGCTTTACCTGGTCCAGCATCTCGGCAAACATCCCGAAGGCTTCGCGCTTGTACTCCTGCTTGGGATTCTTCTGCGCGTAGCCGCGCAGGTGTATGCCCTGCCGC
>CAZPNN010000284.1:0-2461 GCA_964587605.1 uncultured Chromatiaceae bacterium | reverse complement strand
TTGAATGTCTTGGGATTGCCCGGCCGGCTGAATAAAGGCCCCCTGCGACCAGGGACCCGCCGAAACGGGCGCGGACTATACCACGAGGTAACGCCGGTAGGAGCGCCTTCAGGCGCGACAGCAAATACACGCCTAAGCAGCAGACCCCCGCGGGAAACTTTTCCGGGCGCTCACCGTGCCGCACGGTAGCCGGAAAAGATTTCCCGTGGGGGTCTGCGGGCTACGGAGTGAGTTGTCGCGCCTGTAGGCGCTCCTACCGGCGTTACCTCGTGGTATAGTCCGCGCCCGTTTCGGTGGGTCCCTGGTCGCAGGGGGCCTTTATTCAGCCGGCCGGGCAATCCCAAGACATTCAATATTAAGGAAGTAGTTCAATGGCACATCAGTTCAGTCTCGCCGCGGAGACCCGGCGCGATGCAGGGAAAGGTGCGAGCCGCCGCCTGCGTCGTGAAGGCAAGATCCCCGGCATTATGTACGGCGGCGGTCAGGCGCCAACCGGCGTCGCATTCGACGCCAATGCCCTGCACCGGAACATGGCGCAAGAGGCGTTTCTCTCCAGCATTCTCAACGTCACGCTCGACGGGCAGTCCCTGCAGGCCATCGTGCGTGATTACCAGGCACACCCGGCCAAGCGCGCGATACTGCACCTCGATCTGCAGCGCATCGTGGCGACCGAGAAGCTGCGCATGACGATCCCGTTGCACTTCATCAACCAGGAGCAGTCCCCGGGCGTGAAACTGGGTGGCGCTTCCGTATCGCACCTGTTGACGGAACTCGAAGTGAGTTGCCTGCCGAAGGATCTGCCGGAGTACATTGAGATCGATGTCGGCAAGATGGAACTGGACGACATGCTGCACATCCGGGATCTCAAGCTACCCCCCGGTGTCGAGATTCCGGGCTTCGTGGCGGACACCGACAGCGACTTGCCGGTTGTGCACGTGCACGTCCTGCGCGTTGTCGAGGAGGCCGCACCCGAAGTTGCCGCCGCCGCCGATGCTGCCGCCACCGCCGCTGCCGCCCCTGCTGCTGGCGACAAGGCCGCCGCTGCCGGCGACAAGGCCGCGCCTGCTGGCGACAAGGCCGCTGGCGACAAGGCCAAGCCCGCTGCGGGGAAGGGCGACAAGAAGTAGTCGCTGCGGTACAGGAGCGCGTTCACGCGCGACCGGACTCGCGACCGACGACGACCTGCGACGATTGACGAAGGGCCGGCCCCGCAAGGCGCCGGCCCTTTGCATTTCTGCGCCGCAGTTCCGGATTTGCCAGCTGTCCGGAACCCACCCTGGCGATATAATCATCTGTATTACAGAACGTAATACAGGACTTTCGATCATGTCGCTCATCAGCTTGCGCCTGCCCGACGACCTGGACGCCCTGCTCAACCAGGAGGCGAAAGCCAGCCAGCGGGCCAAATCCGAGATTGCGAGGACCGCCATCGCCGACTACCTGAAGCAGCAGGAGCGGGAGCGGTTCATGGCCGCTTACGTGCGGAGCATTGCCAGCCGCGACCCGAGTGAGGCCCTGGCAATGGCCGAGGAGTTCCTGCCACTGGAGAACGAGGCGCTGGCCCTGGCAGAGTCTGGCGGGCGCTCCAGGGTCCTCGTCGCGTGGGAGAGCCGACCTGCCTACAGGCGGAAAGCCCAGGCCAAGGTGACGCCCAAACAGCGCCGCAAAGCCAAACGCCCGGCACGATGAAGCGTGGCGAAATCTGGCTTGGCCGCCTCAATCCCGCCCGGGGCGCGGAGATCGGCAAGACGCGGCCCGTGCTCATCGTGCAGGACAACGCGCTGACCGCCAGCGGCAGCCGGACGGTCATCGTTCTCCCGCTCACCACCCAGGTCAGTCCGGAACGCGAGCCGGGGCATGTGACGCTCAGCGCGCGCGGTAGCCTGCACGCCCCCTCCCAGGTGATGACGGACAGTCCACGGACGCTTGACCGGGAGCGGCTGCTCAAGGGGCCGCTCGCCCGGGTTTCTGCCAAGGAGATGGCGGCCGTGGAGAAAGGACTGCTGGCCGCGCTCGGAATGTATCGCTGAGGTACTGAGGACGCCAAGCTCCAAGCTGAGAATCCTCACGAATAGCTGGGATTCCCGGGTTGCCCGGATTGTCGCCGGCCGTAACCTGACACGGTGCCCACCAGACCCCAGATTTCCACTGCCCCAATAGCCAGCTGCATCATCGTCGTGCGCGGCCTTTTTCTTTTGAGCGATGCTATCGTCTCTCCCGTGGCAAGCAGTTCTGACACGCTCGTTGTCGTCGGCCTCGGTAACCCGGGGCCGAAACACGCCGGCGACCGGCACAACGTCGGCTTCTGGTTCGTGGATCAGTTCGCCGTGCACATCGGCGGGCGCTTTTCGGCCGAGTCGAAGCTTAAGGCGGAGGAGTGCCGCGGCACTGTGCACGGCCGGACTGTCCGGCTGATCAAGCCCGGCACGTTCATGAATCGCAGCGGCCAGAGCGTCCGTGC
>CAZPNN010000283.1:0-6370 GCA_964587605.1 uncultured Chromatiaceae bacterium | reverse complement strand
CCGCGGTACGATCAGGATTCCGAAGAGACCTTCGGCCGGATCAGTCTCGTCGAAACCTACGACCGCCGTGACAGCTTCGACACGCGGCTCCGGCTCCGGGCCCGCTTCTTCCTGCCCAACGTGGAAAAACGCCTGAAGCTGACCTTCGGCCGTGGTGATGAGCGGGCACTGGTCGAGGAACGGTCACCCGGCACCAAGACTCCGCAGCCCCAATCATTTCAGTCGGCGAGCGACGAAGCCTGGCTGCTCGGACTTGGCTATTCCAGGCAGGGCGGCCTTGAGAACGGTTTTGATTTTGGTGTCGGTGTGCGGCTGAATACTCCGGTCGACCCCTACCTGAAGGCCACGTACCGGCACAACTTCATCTTTACCGAGAACACAATGCTGCGCTTCCGCCAGACCCCGTTCTGGCGCGACAGTCGCGGCTTCGGCGCGACCACCCAGGTATCCCTCGATCATCTGGCGACCGACACCGTGCTGCTGCGCTGGAACAACGCCGCCACGGTGGCGGAGGACACGGACGGTCTGGATTGGGGAACCAGCGTGACCGCCTTCCGTAGCCTGGGGCGGCGCCGCGCCATCGCCTACACGGCGCTGCTTCGTGGCGAAACCGACGCGGATGTCCGCATCCAGAATTACGGTTTCGACGCCCGTTACCGGCAGAACGTGTTTCGCGAGTGGCTGTTCATGGAATTGTCGGCCAACCTCACCTGGCCGCGCGAAACGCTCGAGGAAGAGCGCGAGATCAATCCGGGCGTCGGCATTGGCTTCGAGATGTACTTCGGCCCGGTGCCTGATCTCGAGATGCGCTGAACGCGCCTGCCGAAAGGCGGGCCAAACGCGGGCCAAACGCAGGTAAGATGCCCGGCCCTCTGTCTGTCAGCCGCTCATGTCCGACCAGGCCGCTCATATACTTCGCTCCGTCTTCGGCTACGACAGCTTCCGGCCATCCCAGGGCGAGGTCGTTGCCCACCTGATCGACGGGCGGGATGCCCTTGTGCTGATGCCGACGGGCGGCGGCAAGTCCCTGTGTTTCCAGATTCCGGCGCTGGTGCGGTTTGGCACCGGCATCGTCGTGTCGCCGCTCATCGCGCTGATGCAGGACCAGGTGGCGGCGCTGCGGCAGGCGGGAGTACGCGCCGCGTTTCTCAACTCGTCCCAGCGGCCGGACGAAGCGCGGCGTGTTGAAGCCCAATTCCGTGCCGGCGAGCTCGACTTGCTGTATCTCGCGCCCGAGCGCCTGCTGCTGGACCGTACCCTGCAAATGCTCGACGCCTCGCCCCTGGCCTTGTTCGCCATCGACGAGGCCCATTGCGTGTCCCAGTGGGGTCACGATTTCCGGCCGGAGTATCTGCAGCTGGCGGTACTCGGCGAACGATTTCCGGCGGTGCCGCGCATCGCACTGACGGCCACGGCAGACGAACGCACCCGCGCGGAAATTGTGCAACGCCTGGCTCTCAACGATGCCCGGCTGTTCATCAGCAGCTTTGATCGCCCGAATATCCGCTACCGGATACACGAAGGGCAGGGCAATGCCCGCGATCAGTTGCTGCGCTTCATGCGCGACGAGCACCCTGGCGAGGCCGGCATCGTCTACTGCCTGTCCCGCAAGAAGACCGGGGACCTCGCCGACTGGCTGACGGGGAAGGGCGTGCCGGCGCTGCCCTATCACGCCGGGCTTACGGCCGAGGTTCGCGCCGTGAACCAGGCCCGATTCATTGGCGAGGAGGGCCTGGTGATGGTGGCGACGATTGCCTTCGGCATGGGCATCGACAAGCCCAATGTGCGCTTCGTGGCCCACCTGAGCCTGCCGAAAAGCGTCGAGGCCTATTACCAGGAAACGGGGCGCGCCGGCCGCGACGGCCTGCCCGCGGATGCGTGGATGAGTTACGGCCTGCAGGACGTGATCATGCTTCGACAGATGCTGGCCGAGTCGGGCGCTGACGATGCCTACAAGCGCGTGGAGCGCCACAAGCTCGACGCCATGCTGGGCCTGTGCGAGCTCACCGGCTGTCGACGCCAGGCCCTGCTCGCCTACTTCGGCGAGTCGCTGCCAAAGCCCTGCGGCAACTGTGACTCCTGCCTGTCGCCGCCCGAAACCTGGGACGCCTCGGTGGTGGCGCAGAAGGCGTTGTCCTGCGTGCACCGCACCGGGCAGCGCTTCGGCGTGATGTACTTAATCGACGTGCTGCTCGGCAAGGACGATGAGCGAATCCGGCGTTTTGGCCACGATCGCAGCACGACTTTCGGCATTGGCACCGAGCTTGATGCCCGCGGCTGGCGCGGCGTGTTTCGCCAGCTGATCGCGCGCGGCCTTCTGAGCGTGGATGTCGATGGCCACGGCGGCCTGAACCTGACAGATGCCTGCCGGCCGGTACTGCGCGGGGACGAGTCGCTGTGGCTGCGGCGGGAAGCGCCGGCGGCGGCGGGAACGCGCTCGCGGACGAAGAAGCCAAGGCCAGGTGCCGGCAAGCCCGCCTCCGGCAGTTTTGAATCGGTCGACGACCGGGAGTTGTGGGACGACCTGCGCGCGCTGCGCACCGCACTGGCGACGACACAGAACGTGCCGCCCTATGTGATATTCCACGATGCCACGCTGGCGGAGATGGTACGTCGCCGCCCGCAGTCACTGGCCGAACTCGGGGCACTGTCGGGAATCGGGGAGCGGAAGCTGGCCGCTTTCGGCGAACGCTTCCTCAACGTGATCGTTACCGCTCCCCGGGAGGACGCGCGAAGCTAGAGCGCGCCGGATGCTGACACCGCTCATGGTCCCGGTTTCTCCGCGGCCAGTTTCTCCAGCAGAATGCGCCGTCGTTCCAGGCTTGCCGCTGGCCAGAATTGCTGGCGGTCGTAGTATTCAGCCACGGCCGGCGTTCCCGGCGGCAGCAGCAACCACGGCTGTTTCGACGCCGTGAAGATGTGGATGTCGGGTGGGAGCCGGTCAGGCTCTGTCAGTGTCCCCACCCTTACAAAGCACACGGCGTCGCCAGCGCCGGCGTAGTTGCTCCAGAGGGCAATCAGGCACTGCGGGCACCGGCTGATCTTCTGCCCCCGGCCGCTGTTCGACGGCGTGTTGATCACCTCGGGTTCACCCGCCAGCAACTGCACGCAATCCGCCTCGATCATGGCGTTCAGGGCGAATGCGCTGCCGGTTTCGCGCTGGCACCAGCGGCAGTGGCAGCAGTGCACAAAGAGCGGGGCGGACGTCATCCGGTAGCGGATGGCGCCACAGGTACAGTGGCCGTCGAAGGGCGGGATGGACATTTAACTCCAGTCGAAATCCATCTGGCGCGCCGTCCGGAGGGCCAGATCCCGCCCGGCGAGGCGTTCCACAAGGTGCAGGCTCATGTCGATGCCGGCCGATATGCCGGCCGACGTAACCACCGGTCCTTCGTCAACCCAGCGCACGTCCTCTCGTACAGTCAGTTTGGGGAACATCGCCTTGAGATCGTCGATGTCTTGCCAGTGGGTGGTTGCCGTCCGGCCATCAAGCAGGCCGGCTTTCGCCAGCAGGAACGCGCCGGTGCAAACCGATGCCGTGAGCGTCGTGCCGCGGGCGACGGTGGCGATCCAGCGCAGGACGCCCGGTTCCGCAAGTTCCGCCGTCACCACGCCGCCGGGGACGATCAGGACATCGAGTGACGGGTGCCGGTCAAGCCCGTAGTCCGGCTGGACCTCAAGCCCGGCACGGGCGCGAACCGGATCACGGGTTCGGGCGATCGTGCAAACCGTGAACGGGTCCGGTGACGCGGGAGTGGACCGGCGGAACACGCGGGATGCCGTCGTAAACACCTCGTAGGGTCCGGCGAAGTCGAGGACTTCGACGTCGGCAAAAAGATAAATGCCGACAGCCCAGGACTTCCTCCCGGGTGGCGCGTCCATCATTGGCGTCGTTTCAGAGCGCCCGCAAGCAGGCGCTCCGTTGCGACCACGGCGCGCGTGTGTTCGCCATCGCCGATCAGGCCGGCCTCGTCGAAGGCCTCGACCTTGAAGCGCGAGAGCTTGCCCTCCGGCCCGAGGTAGGTGGCCACGGCGCGAACCTTGCCGCCGACGGGCGTGGGGGCCGTGTGCCGGATGTGGACTGACACACCGACCGACAGCTGGCCCGGCTGCAGCAGCGGTTTCATCAGTCTTGCGGCAGCGAGTTCCATGAGGGCAATCATCCGGGAGGTGGCAAACACGGCCGGAAATGAGTCATCCACGGAGAGGGACAGGGCCTGCGCCGAGTCGCCGTGACTCACCGTCAATATCGCCTCTGCTGTGGAGCCGATGTCAATCACCAGACCGATCCAGTTGTCCCGCGGTGCCCGATTCAAGCCATGATCGGCGAAAACCGGGCGTGTTTGCCAGTCACACCCTGTTACCGGATGCAGCGCTCCATGACGATATTGGCTCGGGAGTACACGGGGTGTGGTCCCTCCGTCACCGTCACGAAGTTGTATTTGCGGTACATGGCAATGGCGGCGGCCAGTTTCGTGTTTGATACCAGGTAGACCCTCGTCGCATTGACTGCCGTAAGCTTGTTCAGGCAGGCCTGCATCAGCAGATGGCCATAACCGCGGCCCTGGTGAGCCACCGGCACGGCCATTCGGGCCAGTTCGTACACGCCGTCGCCCTCGTTGAACAGGGCGCACACGCCGACCACGTCGTCCTCCAGGGTCAGGCTGAAAATGTAGCCTCCGCTGTCGATAACCTGGCGGGGGTTCGCCGCCAGGGCGCGATCCGCGTCTTCAATGGCAAAGTACCGTGCAATCCATTCCTCATTGAGGCGAATGAACTCGGCCAGGTGCTGGTGCTGATTTTCCGCGATGTTCATTAACCGGGCCTACCGGGCGTCCGACTCGACGAGTTTCGCAAGTTTCGCGAGCGAATGGTCAGGTATTTCCGAACGTCACCGGCTCGGGGCTGCGATTCCTGGAGCGTATGACAACCGTTCCGGCGAGCTTGTCATGCCAACCCTGCTTCCTGGGGTCGAAGGCGACCCAGAGGAGACCAAGCCCGAGGGGGATCGTTGAAACGAAGTAGCCAAGATAGCGACCAATGGACTGCCGTACCGTGAGTGTGTTTCCTGTCCTGGCGTCCACGACTCTGGCTGAGAGCATCATCTTGCCGGGGGTTGCCTGCTTGTAAAGCCAGAAAGCCACTATGGCGGCGGCGGGTGCGACCCAGGAGATCAGGAAGTCGGCCGCGCCCGCGAAGAAGCCCGTCCTGGATGGGTCGAAGTACGACCATCCGTAGATGGCGACGAGCAGGGGGAGGCTGACGCCAAGCAGAAGCACCGTATCAATGAGCGCGGCGCCAACGCGGACCCAGAAACCAGCGTACTCAATGGATTCGGTAGTCATACGTCTCGGCGTTGCTGCCCCTCTCTCCACAGTCCCATCATGACAGGGTCCTGGCAAGACCTGAAACTGTAGCCTGCGTGAAGCCGGAATCCCGAGTGAGAAGTATAGAGCCTGTTTTCAGGCGGCCACCGGCCCGCTTTGCTACCGCGTCGTGGCCTGAGTCGGCTCGATGGAGGGGCTAAAACACATCCTGCAGTCGCAGTGTCATGAACACGCTGTTCCGGTCTTCGATGTAATCGCCGAACGGCCCGCAGTACGTGAAGCCAAAACTCTCATAGAGCCGCTGCGCGGGCTTGAACTCTTCCATGGAGCCGGTTTCGAGGCTCAGGCGCTCATAGGCTCGAGATCTCGCGACTTGGATGATGTGCGTGAGGATTGCTCGACCGGCTCCGCGGCGACGAATTGCGTTGGGCGTGCGCATGGACTTGACCTCGCCATGCTTCGGATCCAGTTCCCTGAGGGCGCCGACCCCTGCCAGGAGATAACCTTCCCAGGCAGACCAGAAGGTAATCTCGGGCCTGCGAAGGCTCTCAAGATCAAGCGCGTGAACGCTCTCAGGCGGAGACAGCGCATACATGCTCTGCAAGTGCTCATTCAGCAATGCATATATCTCGGGGCGAGAGAGGTCGTCGATCTCGATCTTCATGAGCGACGCAGATTGTCTCTGCGGCCTAACGCTGCCAATGAGCCGCGCGGCTATCAGGCAGTCTGCTCGACGCGAGGAGACCGCACCGCGCCGGCTCCATTGGTTGGTTAGGCCTCATTGCTCTCAAGGCTCGCCGTAATAATCTTTTCGATGTCGGCGCGATCCTTTCGGGCGGCCCGTCGCATATAGGTCGCAAATAGCCAGATGGCGGCGTTGCCAGTAAACAGAAGTGCTGCTGCTGACATCGCCGGCCCAACCTGCGATGTGCGTCCACGAATCACCATTAGTACCGATAACACTACGGCCAGGATACCGACTACGCCAAAAATGCCGAAGATCAGTCCGGGCATGATCCGAGGCCACATAGGGAAGCTATAAG
>CAZPNN010000282.1:0-1853 GCA_964587605.1 uncultured Chromatiaceae bacterium | reverse complement strand
AGAAGTGCGCCGCACCGCTCAGAAAGTGGGTACCGGGCTGCTCGTCGAAGATCCCGGCGGCGCGGAAACCGTGAAACATCGCCATGAGTGCATTGACGCCATCGAGCATGGCGGCATCAACCACCTGGCCGCGACCGGAGTTTCGCGCCTCCAGGAGCGCACACACGAGACCGAAGGCCAGCAGCATGCCGCCTCCACCGAAGTCACCCAGCAGGTTGAGCGGCGGCAGCGGCGGCTGGCCCTTCGGACCGAACGCGTGCAGGGCGCCACTCAGGGCAATGTAATTGAGGTCATGACCGGCCGCGTAAGCCAGCGGACCGTCCTGTCCCCAGCCGGTGACCCGGCCATACACCAGACGGGGGTTCCGCTGCCGGCAGATGTCGGGCCCGATGCCGAGGCGCTCGGCCACGCCGGGCCGGAAACCTTCGATCAGCGCGTCGGACTTGTCCACCAGGCGCAGAAACGCCTGCACGCCGGCCTCGCTCTTCAGATTGATGGCAATGCTGCGCCGGTTCCGGCGCAGCGGGTCTATGGCCTGCAGCGGATCCGGGCCCGGCCGGTCAACGCGGATCACGTCGGCGCCCATGTCCCCGAGCAGCATGCCGCAGAAGGGTCCGGGCCCGATGCTGGCCACTTCGAGGACGCGCAGCCCCGAAAGCGGACCCATCAGTCTGTCGCTGACGTCGTGCCGGTCTTTTTCTGCCGCGGATCGAGGCCGATCGACCGCGCGATGATCTCGCGCATCACCTCGGAGGATCCCGCGTAAATTCGTGAGACGCGCGCGTCGCGGTACATCCGGGAGATCCGGTACTCGTCCATGTAGCCGGCGCCGCCGTGCAACTGCACGCACTCGTCAGTCACGCGGCCCTCGAGTTCGCTGCAGAAGAGCTTGGCGCGGGCGACATCCGCCGCCGTCAGCCGCCCGGCATTGAATTCCATGACACAGTGATCGACGAACACCTGGGCAATATCGATCTCCGTGCGCATGTCCGCCATCTTGAAGCGGTTGACCTGGAAGTCGGCCACCGCCTGGCCGAAGATGCGCCGCTCGCGGATGTAGTCCAGCGTCAGGTCGAAGGCCACCTGGCTGGCCGAGACGTACTGGGCAGCGGAAATCAGCCGCTCCTCGACGAGGTATTCCATCAGGAAGTAAAAGCCGCGGGCCGGGTCGCCGAGCACGTTGCCCCTGGGCACCCTGACGTTCTCGAAGAACAGTTCGGCCGTGTCCTGGGAATTCAGGCCCATCTTCTTCAGGTTACGGCCACGGGCGAACCCGGGCATGTCCCGCTCGATGAGGAACAGGCCGAGCTGGCGTCCCGGACCGGTGCGGGCAGCCACCACGAACAGATCGCCGTTGATGCCGTTCGAAATGTAGGTCTTCGCGCCATTCAGAAGAAAGTGGTCGCCGCGGTCCTCGGCCCGGGTCTTCATGCCGGCCAGATCGCTGCCGGTACCGGGCTCGGTCATCGCGATGCCGAGAATGGTTTCTCCGCTGACACACCGGGGGAGGAAACGGCGCTTCTGCTCCTCGGTGCCAAGCCCTTCGAGGTAGGGCGCGACGAGCCTTGAGTGCAGCGTGAAGTACAGGCCACTGTCCCCGTACCGCATGTTTTCCTCGATGAGAATCTGTTCGTAACGGAAGTCGCGAATCCCGGCGCCTCCGTACTGTTCATCGGCCTGCATCAGCAGCAGGCCCTGTTCACCGCCCTTGCGGTAGATCTCCCGGTCCACCTGGCCCTGCTCGTGCCAGCGGTCACGATGCGGCTCGACCTCCTTCTTGAAGAAGCGTCGCACGGAGTCGCGAAACATCTGGTGCTCGGACTCGAAGAGGCGCCGTTCCATGTCGTGCGTCA
>CAZPNN010000281.1:0-9032 GCA_964587605.1 uncultured Chromatiaceae bacterium | reverse complement strand
GAGCAACGCATCGGGAACGAGCAATCGCTGCTGCAGGTCCTCGACCGCGTGGGCTACGAGGTGGTGTGGATCGACAACCAGTCCGGGTGCAAGGGCGTGTGTGAAGGCCTTAGCACGGACCGCATTCCGGGCGATGCCGATCCGGCATTTTGCGACGGCGACCGGTGCCTGGACGGCATCCTTCAGTCACGGCTCGACGCTGCCGTAAAGGCCAACACGGGTGACCTGGTCGTGGTCCTGCACATGCTCGGCAATCACGGGCCCGCCTACTCGCGGCGTTATCCCGCCGACTTCCGGAAATTCGAGCCCACGTGCGAAAGCCTGGAGTTGAGCGAGTGCTCACCCGCCGAGATCGTGAATTCCTACGACAACGCAGTCCTGTACACCGACCACGTCCTGGCCGGCATCATCCACTACCTCGAGGCGAAAGCGGATCGCAACGCGGGCCTCATCTACCTGTCCGACCACGGCGAGTCACTCGGCGAGGCGGGCATCTACCTGCACGGGCTGCCGTACGGCATCTCCCCGGATGTGCAGCGGGAAGTGCCGATGCTGGTCTGGCTATCCACTGGCCTGGAGCGCGCGGCGGGCGTCAGCCTTGCCTGCCTGGAGCAGGGTTCGGGTGCGGCGGTGACTCACGACCACCTGTTCCACTCGACGCTGGGCTTGCTGCAGGTGGAGTCCGCCGTGCGTGACGATTCGCTCGACCTGTTCTCACGCTGCCGGCGTCTCCGCGGCGCGCCCGTGCTGGCAAACGTATCAGGCCGGCATCTCCTGAACCCGTGGCAGGTCGTCGCTGATTTCGAACCAGCCCGGCTTTGAGCCCTCGAAGATTGAGAAGTGGCCCGGCCGGTCCGGGTCCGGCAACGCGTCTGACGCCCTGATCTAGGCCAGTTCCAGATGGCCCGGTGGCGGACCCCGCACCTCGGGCCGCCGCCCCGCACCCGCGGTCGCCGGCCTGGTCCTCTCGAGGTGTTCCAGAATCTTGCCAATGACCAGCGGGTCGTCAATGCAGGCAATCACCCGCACCTGGCCGCCGCCGCCTTCGCAGCTGCTGAGGTCGAGCTTGAAGACGCGCTTCAGCCGTTGCGCCCAGTTCATCGCCCGGTAGCGCTCGGCCGGCGTCCGGGTGTCGGCCGGCTTGATGCCGCTCCCCCGCCTGGCCGGTGTGATCTGCACCCGCCACCGGCTGTGCGGCGCGAACACCCCGTGGTAACCGTCAGCTGTACCCGCGGTTTCGGCTCCAGCGCCGCCGAGCAGCCCTGACTGCTCCGGCCAGACCGAGCAACAGCAGCGAATCGATCCCGAATAGCCCGCCGCCACCGCCACCGCCACCACTGGAGTTCGACGCCTCATCATCGTCGTCAATGGTGATGGTGGCAACGGACTGGGTGCCAATCACGGCGCCGTTCGTTGCGCCTGCGATCCGGACGGTGAAGGCCTCGCTGCCTTCCGGCCGGTCATCGTCGGTGATCGGGATCGTCACGGTCCTAGTCGACGAGTCGCCGTCGGCCCAATGGACAGTGGTGCTATCAAAGCGATAGTCGCTGTCTGCAGTCGCAGTGCCGGCTGACGCCGTCAGCATCACCGACGTCGCGCCATCCACGCGGCTGTCGCGACGCACAGTGACAGAGATCCCGCCTTGCGCCTCCAGGACGTTGAGGCTGGTGGAATCGAGTTGCACGACGCCGCCGGGCGCGCCGATGTGGCTGGCGATGAGGACTAGAGTGGACGCCGCTCCCAAGCCGCTGCCGCCCTGGGCGTCAGCCAACCGAACCTCAAGAAACTCAGAGTCTTCCGAGTAGCCGAATTCGCCGGCGAGCAGTTGCACGACGATCTGCTTGCTGGCGGATTCCCCGTCCGACCACGTCAGGCGGCCGCTGGTGGCAACGTAGTCTTGGCCTGCCGCCGCAGAGTAATCCGGGTTTATGTAGCTCTGCGTTGTGTAGGCCACACTGACGGCACCCGCACTGCCGCCCTTGCGATGCACCGTCACGACCGCCTCGCCCGGGCCCGCCGGGACGTAGACCTCGCTTGCCTCCATTCCGATCAGACCTGGGCTCGTCTCTCCGGGTCCCAGCAGCCGTGCAACGAACGGGCGACCTGCGATGGGTAAACGAGTGGCGCTCTCGCCCGAGCCGTTGCCACCAACGATCACGACACCCCCGTTCGCCAGCGGCAGAAGGTCACGGAGTATCAGCGTATCCCACGGGGAAGGCGGGGTAGACGAGGAAGGCATGTCGAGCCTGACGGTGCCGGCATTGCCGAATGACGTGTCGAGCGCGCCGTCCGGGTGCAGCCGGACGACGAAGGCGCTGACCACACCTGGCGCGCCGTGGCCGGCCACCAGCACCGAACCGTCGGGCGCCACGGCCAACGCCGTGGCACCGGCCATCGCATCCGCGACGCCGGGTGCGCTGAAGCCCACATCATGTTCGCCACCCGCCAGCAGGCGAAGCGCGAAGCCGCGCGCTTCGAGCATTCCCGCCACGACGAGGCGGCCATCCGGTTGTGCAGCCAAGTCTCCACAAACTGCGTTGCCACCGACATGCGCGCGAAGCCCGACGTAACCGGCATCGCCGAAAGTCGTATCGAGCGCGCCGTCGTTGGTCAGAGCCACGATCCAGCATTCGTACACGAGGTCGCCACTGTTCGGCGCCTGGCCGTACAGGGCCACCCGGTACCCGCCGGGAACCCGCACGATGTGCGGCCTCGAAGTGCTGGCTCCCCAGGTGAACGAGCCTGCGGCGCCAAACGTTGGATCCACCTCGCCATTCGGCTGCAGGCGGACGACGACCAGGTTACCGTCCCTTGGACCGGCGATCACCGCGCGGCCGGCGTCGTCGAGGACGATGGACGCCCTATCGAGGAGACCGAGGGTGACCTGATCGAGGACCGGCGTATCAAGCACGACGCCGCCCGCACCGAAAGTCGTATCGCGCGCGCCGGCGGCGTTCAGCCGAAATACCAGGAAGCTGCTATTTGAAGTCGGCGCAAAGGGCGTGGTTTGCCCGATGCCGAAGACACTGCCGTCGTCCTGCACAACGAGGTCCTTGACGAACGTGCTCTCGCCATACAATCCGGCATAGATCCTCCCGGCCGGATAGGTTGTGTCGAGTGAACCATTCCCAGCGATGCGGCGGATAAAGCCGGTGGTGTACGCAAGTCTCAGAAGTTCGAGCTCCCGCTTAAAACCACCACCGCCCAGGATGAACCCGTCCCCCTGGGGCTGGATAGACCACACCGCCCCCGAGAGCCCGGGCAGCTCCGCGACCCAGGCGACGTCGCCGGGGGCCCCCCAGGTCACTGGGCAGAGCAAGCTGGATGCAGCCGCCGCGACTGAGGCTGCGCTGCGGACGAGCCGGTGTAGGCTTTTCATTGTGGTCTCCCGCATTTCGTTGCCATTTGGTGCACGACACTGAGCTTCCGGGCCCGCCGTGTAACGACAGAACTGCGAAGAAAGCGCTATAAATAGGCGAAACCTTCGTCAAACCGCCTGCAGGGAGGAGTCAGGCCGGCATGCCCGGGCAGTCCAGCTATTCATTCGGCGAGTACACGCTCGATCTCGGGCGCGGCGCCCTGCTCAAGGCCGGTGCCGATGTCAGGCTCCGGCCGAAGTCGTTCAACGTCCTGCGCATCCTCATCGAGCGGCATGGCCAGCTCGTCACCAAGGACGAGCTGATGAGCGCCGTGTGGGGTTCCGTCGTCGTCACCGAGGGCTCGCTCACCCAGTGCCTGATCGACGTGCGGCGTGCGATCGGGGATGAGTCGCAGGAGATCATTCGCACGGTGCCCCGTCGCGGCTTTATCTTCGACGTCCCGGTCGTCGAGTCGGACGGTTCTGCTCCGGCCGACGCCCAGGCCCATCGAGCACCGGAATCGCCGGAACCGCGAGACCGAAGGCGATTTTGGCCCGGTGCCGCGGTCCTGGCCGCCGTCACCGGTCTCGCGGTCGCAGCGATCTGGTGGGGCATCGCGACGCGGGGCAGGGATGCGGACGCGCCGTCGAGCACGACTGCCGCACAGGCCCGGCACAACTCCATCGCCGTTCTGCCCTTCGTCGACATGAGCGCCGGGCACGACCAGGGCTACCTGGCGGACGGCATTGCGGAGGAGATCCTGAACCGCCTGGCGCAGTCCGGCGAACTGCGCGTAATCGCGCGAACGTCGTCGTTCTCGTTCCGCGATAGGCCAGTGGACGTGGCGGAGATCGCCGCGAGGCTCAATGTCAGTCACGTCCTCGAGGGCAGCGTCCGTCGGTCCGGAGACCACATCCGGGTTACCGCGCAGCTCATCGAGGCGTCCAGCAACTCACACCTCTGGTCGGAAACCTATGACCGGGAGCTCGGGAACCTCTTTGCGATCCAGGACGGAATTGCGGCCTCCGTTGCCGCGGCCCTGGACGTGACTCTCGCGAGAGTGCCACCGAAGGACCAGATGCCACGAAGCGCCGACGCCTACGCCAGCTACCTGCAGGGCAAGTTCTTCTATGAGCGTCGGGCCCCGGGTGATTTCGAGCGTGCCGTCAAGTACTTCGAAGAAGCGGTCGCGTTGGACCCCGGCTACGCCAGGGCGTGGGCTGCTCTCGCCGGTGCGTACAGTTTCCTGGTCGAACCCGGCAAGCCTTCCGCAGAGACGTGGCGGGCGCGACAAGGGCACGCGGCCCGCAAGGCCGTCGAACTGAACCCACGTCTCGCAGTGGCTCACCTGCGCCTGTCTATGTATTACGCCGAGACGTCGGATTTCAAACAGGCCGATGAGCACTGGCGGAAGGCCCTGGCTCTGGACCCCGACGACGTTCTGGTCATGGGCGGTCTCGCGAGCCAGGCGCTAGAGCGCGGTGACCTCGATGAGGCGATCGAGGTGCAGCGCCGGATCGTCGTGCGCGACCCGCTCTCGCCTATTGTGAGAGACACCCTGGGTACCCTGCTGCTCGCAACCGGTCGCCTGGACGAGGCGATGTCGGAGTATCGGAAGGTGCTGGATCTCAATCCGCAAGCCGAACCCTATGTCCGGGCCGACATCGCGACCATCCTCGTCTTGCAGCGGCGTTACGACGAAGCATGGACGATCGTCGCGCAGCTGGCGGACGGCAAGGTTCGCGACTACGGGCTGGCACTCCTGTACCAGGCGCCGGGCCACGCGGCGAAAGCGCAAGCCGCACTCGAGCGACTGAGCGCTCAGCCCGGGGATCTCCAGGACAGCATCCGACTTGCGGGTGTCTATACCTTTCGCGGTATGCACGATGAAGCGTTTGCGTCGTTGCGACGACAGCAGGACGCGCTGGAACGCGACCAAGCCACGGCGCCGAGCTGGGTCAGTTACTTTCATGGCCAGATGCGCCTGTCTCCGTTCCTGGGATCGCTGCACGCCGATCCGCGCTGGGCTGCGCTGCTCGCCGATCCCGGCTAGAACCGGTAGCTCAGGTTCATGTAGTAGCGCCTTCCCAGCACGTCGTACTGTGACGCGTCGGTATTCGCATTGACGCTGCTCGGTAACAGCGGCGGGTCCTCGTCGGTGAGATTCTCGATGCCGGCCCGGAGCGTCAGCCCGTCGGCACGGCCCGCGCCGAACGCGTAGCCCGCATACAGGTCGAAGTAATCGTAGCTCGGCACATGGTAGTCCGCGTCCAGGTTCACATCCTGCATGTCATCGACATAGCGCCACTGCGTTCCCAGCGTCACGGGACCCCAGTCGTAGCGCAGGTCCACCCGGCCTTTCCACTCCGGCCGGGAGCCACCGATGTCGAAGATGACGAAGCCCGCCGTGTCGAAGCCGACGTACCCCACCTTGTTCCGCTTCGGCAGGCCGGGAGGAGGGATCACCTCGAAGTGGTCCATCCAGGAAACCAGTGCGTTGAGGCTGACCGCACCGGGGCCGGCACCGAAGGTCCAGTCGAACTGCAGGTCCACCCCCGAGACATCGTAGCCGTCGATGTTCACCAGCACATCGGTGAAGTCCTCGATCTCGCCGGATTGCGCATCGCGCGCGAAGTAGCCACACCATGGGTTCGAATTCGCGAAGGTGGGATTGGTGCGTGCGTCGAAGCACAGGGGAATGTAGCTCGGCGCGTACAGGTATTCGACCGCGTCTTCGATCTCGAACCGGTACCAGTCCAGGGACAGCTCCATTCCCGAGAGCCACTCGCTGCTCGACCAGGACCTGAGCACGAAGCCCAGAGTCAGCGTGTCCGCCGTCTCGGGATCGAGGTTGGGGCTGCCACCCTGCACCCCGCGATGGATGAGGTTCTGGTCCGCGAAACCGGGGAGCAGCTCCGGCGGCACCCCCTGCGCGATGCACAGGGCTTCCACTTGTGCCGCATTCGCGCCGCTGCGCTCCGCGCTGCCCGACTCGCAGGGATCGGGGATTCCACCGAAATCAGCATTCGCGGAGTACTCGACCGGCAGGCGCGGCTGATAGAGCTCGAACACGCTCGGCGCCCGCGTGGCGCGCTGTAGCGATCCGCGCAAGCGCAGGGGTGGGGCGGGCTGATAGAGCAGCTCGGCCTTCCACGAATCCGTCCCGCCCGCCGACTGGTACTCCGAGTGGCGGTACCCCAGGACGGCCTCGAGGCGCTGCACCCCGGGCCGGTCGGCGAGGAGCGGAACGAGGGCTTCCAGGAAAAGGTCGGTGTTGTAGTCCGAGCCGTCGATGTCGGCCGTGGCGTCGAAACCGATGATGTCCGGCAGTCCGTCGCCGAGTATTACGCTGGCGACCGGGTCGGCCGAGTAGTAGTAGTCGTCGCGCTTGTGCATGACACCTAGAGCGACGCGCAGTTCGCCGGCCGGCAGGTCCGTCACGGGACCGCCCGCGGAAAACTCCAGCACGGTCTGCTCGTATCCCTGGTGGTTGACTCCATCGGCCGCGATGTAATCAATGCATGCAGGGGACATGCGCCCGATGCCGAGCACGCTGAACTCGCCGCAGATCGACGCGCCGCCGTCGGCGGCGTAGCTCAGGTCGTTGATGCGTGAACGCAGGGCATTGCCCTGCTGCCCCTGGTCCCAGTCGTTCTCGCCGTACTGTACGGAGGCTTCGTACCGCCAGGCACCCGACAGCGGCCCGCGCATGCCCGCCGTGAGCTGGTACACGCCGTAGTCGTTCGAGGCAATGCGCGGCCCCAGCTCGGAGAACCGCTTGAAGACGAGCACATCGGCGGCGCGGTCATCGCGGGAATCGAGAAGGAACTTGAGGTCGGGAGGGATCAGGGGATTGTTCGCCGGGATCGTGATCTCAAAGCTCGGCGCCGGCGCGTAAGACTGATCGGCCGAGTAGTCGGCGTACAGTGCCTCGCCGTAGAGTTCGTGATCCGCGTCCAGCCCGAAGCTTGCACGACTGTAGGCGGTGGTTCGTTCCTGGGGCATCTGCAGGTAATTCCAGGGCGCGAAATTGAACCCGTAACTTCCGTCGTTGAAGAGCAACGGGTCGCGCTCGCCACGGAAATTCGCGACGCTGCCCGGCTGCCCGTCGCCGAGCGTGAACAAGGTGCCGTCGGCATTGACGCCAAAGTAATTCTGATACGGCACGGTGCCGGCGGGGTAGCCATAGGAGCCGAACAGGGCGTCGAAAGCCTGCTGGCTGGCCTGCACGGCGGCGGGCGCGCCTTCCTCGATGGCGGCCGAGCCCCCGGGCAGGAACGCGCCGCCCGGACCGACGCCGCCGGCCCCGGGGCCCGCGTAGTAAAGCGCGTACTGCGAGAAATCGCGCTCCGAGTACCTGATGGGCTTGCGCTCCGAGTAGCCGACGTAGCCCAGCAGCTGGCCCCGGCCATCGGCAAAGCGCATGCCTCCCGTGACTCCGGTGGTGTACTCGTCACCATCGCCCCGGTCGGTCAGTGCATAGCCACCGTCGAACTGCAGTCCGCTGAACTCCTGCTTGAGCTTGAAATTCACCACGCCAGCCATGGCGTCGGAGCCGTAGACGGCCGAGGCGCCGCCGGTGATGATCTCGACGCTGTCGATCAGCGCCGGCGGAATGATGTTTACGTCCACGACGCCGGTGCCATTCGCGGGAATCAAGCGCCGCCCATTGAGCAGCACGAGCGTGGCCCGGGTACCGAGACCGCGCAGCTGCAGATTGCCCTGGCCACCATTGCCCGGATTATTCGAAGTGCCGGTGAAGTCAGGCACGAACTGGGGATAGCGGTTCATGACCACGTCTACGCTGGTGGCGCCGGTCTGCTCGAACGCTTCCCGCGGGACAGTGACGATTGGGCTGATGGACTCGAGGTCGCGGCGGGCGATGCGCGAACCCGTGACAAGGACCTCCTCCACGGCGTCGTCCTGCCCTGACACCAGGCCGGTCAGGGCAAGGCCCGCGATGAGTACGACCAGGCGCGGCCATTCCCCAGGCCAGCAATGCGCAGGCGACTTATCCTCATCCATTGGCGATACTCGTTGCGCAGGTTTTCGCTACCGACACACGCGAGATGCGGCCTAAGAACCAGCCGGTTGCCCCCGTATCAGGGGTTATCCATCCCGTGATCTCTGGTTATCAACGATCACGTTACCGTGCGCTGCAGGCACATGACAACCGCTGCCGATGCGGGTGGGTTGGCGGAAATCAGGCAAACCACACGGGCGTAGCCTTGAACCCCGGCGTGTGGCTCCGGGGATCGACCTCGGTGCTGGTCAAAACGTTGGCCTCGGGGAAGTAGGCCATGACGCTGCCTCGGACAATGTCGAACGCCCGCACCGTCACGTTCTCCATCTTTCCCTGCGCGGACTCGAGCGTCGCGGTATCGCCATCCTTCAGTCCATGCCCGGCGAGATCATCCGGGTGTACGAGCACCGTCCAGCGATCCGCCCCGTGCCGATAGCTGTCGGTACGCTCGTAGATCATGGTATTGAACTGCCCCTCGCTCCGCACTGTCGTCAGCATGAGGCCCGCACCACTGGATGCCGGCGTGGGCCGGCACACAAATCGCACCCGGCCATCCGGTGTGTTGAACAGAGGCTGATGCAGCACCCGACCGCGAATGTGAAACTCCCGCTTCGCGACGTCGATGTCGGCGAGCTCCTCCATCCCGGGCA
>CAZPNN010000280.1:0-8126 GCA_964587605.1 uncultured Chromatiaceae bacterium | reverse complement strand
CATCGCGAGATTGCCCCACGGCAACGGGATGCCGTTGCCCCGGTATACGGCCCGCAGGAATCCTGGCGGATAGGCGTCGAAAAAGTGCCAGTGGCGGTACGGCGATACGGCTGTCATCCGCCGCATGATGACGGCCGGCGTCAGTTCGAGACGCTGGCCGGCTTCAACGCGGTAGTTTTCGCGAGTCAGGAAGCGCCGGAACGGGCGTTTCGGGCAGAGCAGGGCGCCTGCGAAAAAGCTGCATTCGAAGTCCCGCCAGGCAAACAACACATCCTGGGCATTCATGCCGCCGGTGTTCTGCTCGGTCCCGGTCGGGCTGCCGCCCATCTCACCGCCCGTGGCATGGGCTGATTTCAGGCCGTCCCCACCATGCAAAACCTTGTGGGCCAGATGGGACGCCAGGTCGAACTTGAGCCGCGCCGGATCCTTCTGCAACTGGCGATTCATGTAGACACGCGACGGCGGTTCGAAGAAGGACCGGACCATGCTGCGAACTTCACGGTCGTTGTCCCTGGCGAGTAGTACCTTGCGGTCGAACCAGTGGATCTCGACGCCATGGCCTTTACACAGGCGCAGCAGGTCATCGACGCTCAGCGGAAACCGGCGTTCACCCACCTCCTCGGCCGAGCGTTCCAGGTCGGGAAAATCATTGCGGGACATCTCCTGATAAGAGCGGATCAGCAGATGGGCGAATTGCCGGCCGGTGGTGCCCGTCTGGGCGAGCAATTCCGGAATCGCGGCCTCGAGAAGTTCCCGGGAGAACAGGAAGCCGGGCTCCAGTGGGATTCGGGCAACGCCCCCCCTGGCCCTGGCCCGGGGAGTGGGTTCCACTTCCGGGTTCTCGTCCAGGAACCAGCGGGAATCTTTCTGGAACACCGATGCGAGGAGATCGAGTAGCGGGGCGGAGGGAATGCGCTGGCCCGTTTCGATCATGCTGAGGTAGGAAACGGATGGGGCAACATCCGCGTTCAGCTGGATGCAGCGGGCGGAAAGGTCTTGCAGGGTCAGGCCGTTGCGCTTGCGCAGGTTGCGGATCTTGGCCCCGAGAAAGTGACTCTTGCGAAGAAGACCGGACATGGGAGTTGAGTGAAATTTACAGTGTGAACTTTTGTCTGTGAATTTTTCCTGTTTATTTATCGTAGACTGCTGCGCTGACAACAGCAACAAGATATTCCGGAACGCGAAAATGACCGGCCCACCCGCCACATTTGCAGGCCCCCCGGTCGCCGGTGCGGACAGCATCCTCAATGAACGGGCGCTGGCGCTCGTTGCGCATCTCCATCGGCAGTTCAACGCGCGTCGGCTCGAACTTCTGGTCCGGCGACAGCAACGTCAGGCGGAACTGGACGTCGGCACGTTGCCCGGGTTTCTTAAGGAGACGGCGGCGATCCGGGCTTCGGACTGGCGCGTGGCAGCAGTGCCCGCCGATCTGCAGGACCGGCGCGTTGAAATTACCGGCCCCGTCGAACGCAAGATGATGATCAATGCGCTCAATTCAAAGGCGCGCGCCTTCATGGCGGACTTCGAGGACTCTTGCGCGCCGACCTGGGAAAACATCGTCAGCGGACAGCAGAACCTCAAGGACGCAGTCGACCGCACCATCAGCTTTGTCGACCCCACCAGTGGCAAGCAGTATCAATTGAACGCGAAGATCGCGACGCTGATTGTCCGCCCGCGGGGCTGGCATCTTCCGGAGAAGCACGTGCGAGTGGATGGCGAGATCACCTCCGGATCGCTGTTCGACTTCGCGGTCTACCTTGCCAACAATCACGAAGCGCTGGCCCGCCACGGGACCGGGCCGTACTTCTATCTTCCGAAGATGGAGAGTCACCTCGAGGCACGCCTGTGGAACGACGTGTTCAACGCCACCCAGGACTGGCTTGGCATGGCCCGCGGCACGATCAAGGCAACCGTGCTGATCGAGACGATTCTCGCTGCCTTCGAGATGGATGAAATCCTGTACGAACTTCGCGAGCACTCGGCCGGCCTGAATTGTGGCCGCTGGGACTACATCTTCAGCTTCATCAAGAGGTTCCGGAACCGCGCCGATTTCGTTCTCCCCGACCGGGGAACTGTGGGCATGGACCGGCACTTCCTCAAGTCCTATGTCGACCTGTTGATCAGAACCTGCCACCGGCGAGGCGCTCATGCGATGGGCGGCATGGCCGCGCAGATTCCGATCAGGAACGATCCGGCGGCGAATGCCGCCGCGATGGCCCGGGTCCGGGCCGACAAGTCGCGTGAGGCAAATGCCGGGCACGATGGCACGTGGATCGCACACCCGGGCCTCGCTGAGATTGCGCTCGAGGCGTTTGACGCCGTGATGAAGGGTCCGAATCAACTCCAGGTGCTGCGGCAGGATGCAACCGTCACCGCGGCAGACCTGTTGCAGGTGCCCGAGGGCCCGATCACCGATGACGGTCTGCGCCACAATATCCGCGTCGGTGTGCAATACGTTGAAGCCTGGCTCGGTGGTCTTGGATGCGTGCCCCTGTATAACCTGATGGAGGATGCCGCCACGGCGGAAATCTCCCGCGCACAGATCTGGCAGTGGGTGCGGCACGGTGCCCGCACGGCCGACGGCCGCCCGATAACTGCCGAACGCTTTGCTGCCACCCTCAAGGAGGAACTGGTGGTCATCGCCGGGGAGATCGGGCCGCAGCGCTACGCCGCCGGAAACTTCCCGGCCGCCGCCGCCCTCTTCGGCGACATGATTCGCAAGCGAGACTTTGATGAATTCCTGACCCTGCCAGCCTACGAGCGGCTGGCGTGACACTCACCACGACGCAACTGGAAATATCCCCCATGACCAAAGCCAACGACGCCGGACAACTCAAGCGCGAATGGACCGATAACCCACGGTGGAAAGGGATTAGCCGCCCTTACTCCGCGGAGGACGTGGTTCGCCTGCGGGGCTCGGTGCAGATCGAGCACAGCCTGGCCCGGCTCGGCGCCGAGAAACTCTGGCGCCTGTTGCACTCGGAAAATGTCGTTTCGGCTCTGGGCGCGCTGACGGGTAATCAGGCCGTCGAAGAAGTGCAGGCTGGACTGCAGGCTATCTACTGTTCCGGCTGGCAGGTGGCTGGCGACGGTAACAGCAGTGGGGAGATGTACCCGGACCAGAGCCTGTACGCCGTGGATTCGGTCCCGAAGATGGTTGAGCGCATCAACAATGCCCTGCTGCGCACCGACCAGATTCACCACATGGAAGGCAAGACGAAGATCGACTGGCTGGCGCCCATCGTTGCCGACGCCGAGGCTGGTTTTGGTGGCAACCTGAATGCCTTCGAACTGATGAAAGCCATGATCCGGGCCGGCGCGGCTGGCGTGCACTTCGAGGACCAGCTGTCGTCTGCCAAGAAATGCGGTCACATGGGCGGCAAGGTTCTGGTGCCTACCCAGGACGCGATCAACAAGCTCGTTGCTGCCCGGCTCGCGGCCGACGTTATGGGCGTGCCGACAGTGCTTATCGCCCGCACGGATGCTGATGCCGCCAACCTGCTGCAGGCCGATTTCGACGAGCGTGACCGCAAGTTCCTGACGGGCAGCCGCACCAGCGACGGGTTCTACGAGGTGCGCGCCGGCCTCGAACAGGCCATCGATCGCGGCCTGTCCTACGCGCCCTACGCCGACCTGTTGTGGTGTGAGACCTCCAAGCCGGACCTCGCCCAGGCGGAGCGCTTTGCAAAGGCAATCCACGCAAAGTTCCCGGGAAAATTACTGTCCTACAACTGCTCGCCATCGTTCAACTGGAAGGCCAATCTCCCGGCTGAGACGCTGAAGGAATTTCGCGAGAAGCTTGCAGCACTGGGTTACCGGTACCAGTTCATCACGCTTGCCGGCTGGCACGCGCTGAATCTGTCCATGTTTGAATTGTCGCGGGCCTACAAGCAGTCGGGCATGTATGCGTATTCGGAACTTCAGGAGCGTGAGTTTGCGAATGAACAACATGGCTTCCGCGCGGCGAAGCATCAGGCCTTTGTCGGCACGGGGTACTTTGACGCCGTGCAGACCGTGATTTCGGGCGATTCGTCCACGACTGCCATGAAGGGCAGCACGGAAGCCGACCAGTTTCATGGCGGCGACCACTAATCGCTTGCCGAAGCGCGAGCGCCAGGGAAGGCGTTTGCGCGATGGACGGCGGTAGTACGCTGCCGATGGTGCAGGAACTTGCCCGTCGTACAGCGGCTGATATCTTCGCCGCGTTCGAAGACTACAACCAGACATTCCGTGCAATTACCTGCCGCGCCGATCGCCGGTTCGTCGAGCGGGCGTGGCAGCATGGGCAGCGTGATGCCGTTGAGAGAATAGAACTCTATGACCGGCGGGTTGAGAAGTGTGTGGCCGACCTGGTCGGGCGCCTTGGCGGCCACATCGCCGAAGTCTCCATGTGGCGCGAGATCAAGGCAGAGTTTGCGAGCCTGATCGCCGGTTTCCCGGACCGGAAATTCGACGCTACGTTCTTCAACTCCCTCACCCGGAAGATCTTCAAGACGGTTGGTGTGAAGTGGGACGTGGAATTCACCAGCGTCGCCGATGAGGAGGGAGAGAGCCACTCGCCTCCGCGACCGGGCGAACTGCCGCTACGGGCGGCGGCGCCGGGCACGGCCTTGCTGGCCGCCGTCGAGCATCTGCTGGCCGGCGTACCTTGGGCGCAGCACTACGCCGACCCGACTGCGGCCGCGCACTATGTCGCCGAGGAGATTGAGTTGATCATGCAGGCGCGGTCGCTCAGTTCCGCAGGCCTGCATCTCGAAGTCCTGCAGCCGGTATTTTATCGGGCTACTCGCGCGTTCCTTGTCGGCAAGGTGGCGGGTGATGGCTGGATGCTTCCTTTGGTCATCGCGTTTGCCCACCCCGACGACGGGATCATGGCAGACGCCGTCATGATGTCCGAGTATGAGGTCCGGCCGCTGTTCGGTTTCTCGCGCTCGTACTTCCACGCTGACTTGCCGGCAGTCGAGCCGGCGATTCAGTACCTGAGTTCGATCATGCCGGGTAAGCCCCTGGACGAGATCTACACGGTTCTGGGGCGTGCCAAGCAGGGCAAGACGGAGCGCTATCGCAGCCTGTTCCGGCATCTTGCCCGATCGACGGACTCGTTCGTGCATGCCGAGGGCATTCGCGGCATGGTGATGATCGTCTTCACGCTCTACTCGTCTGAACTCATATTCAAGGTGATACGTGACCGGTTTGCGGAGCCCAAGACAGCATCCCGCGAAGAGGTCATGCAGAAATACCGGTTTGTTTTCCAGAACGACCGGGTTGGCAGGCTGGTGGATGCCCAGGAGTACCGGCAGCTTCGATTCCCCAAGGCACGTTTTTCACCGGAACTCCTTGAGGAGCTACTGACATCAGCGGCCGACACCTGCCGTATTGAAGGCAGTGACCTGATCATTGGTCACTGCTACATGGAACGCCGCATGAAGCCGCTCGACGTCTTTTTGCGGGAGGCCAGTCCTGATGCCGCGCGTCGGGCCATCCGTGACTACGGTCAGGCCATCCGCGACCTGGCGCTCAGCAACGTCTTCCCGGGTGATCTCCTGCTGAAGAACTTCGGTGTCTCGCGCCACGGGCGCGTGGTCTTTTATGACTATGACGAACTCTGCCTGGTCACGGAATGCACGTTCCGGGACATGCCGACCGCGCGGGACGATGAAGACGAGATGCGCTCCGAGCCCTGGTTCTTCGTCGGCACGAGTGACGTGTTCCCGGAGCAGTTTCTCGAATTCCTCGGCTTGAGGGGTGAACTTCGCGAGGAATTCCTGCAGCACCACGGGGATCTGCTGACGGCGGATTATTGGCGGAAACTCAAGGCCTGCCACCTCGCCGAACGGCACCTCGAAGTGGTGCCGTATACGCGCCGGCGAGCGTAGCGAGGCGAATTCACCTATTCTTACGGCCCGCGCGACAGGGCCCGTCGCGCTCGTGGCAATCTTCGGGAGTCACTGGTGCCCAGTTCGTTTCCGCGGGATCGGCTGATCCTGCTCGTCGGTCTCATCACGTATGGAATGGGGCAATCGCTCCTGTTCGTGATCTTTGCCCCGCTTGCCCGGCAGCTCGGTCTTGATGAGCTGGAGTTGGGTCTCATCATCGCCGCGTCCAACGTGATGCTGGCATTTTCCGCGCCGCGCTGGGGTCGAGCGAGTCAGCGCATGGGCCGGCGAACGGTCTACCTGATTGGTCTGGCGGGTTTCGCGGTCGGCTATGCCCTGCTGGCCTTCGGCATTCAGCTTGGTCTGCAGGGCATGATCACCGGGAGTGCGCTGTTCGCCTTGCTCCTGGTCCTGCGCTTGCTCTACGGCGTGTTTGTCGGTGGCATCAATCCGGCAGCGACGGCCTACATTGCCGACACCACGGACGAGCAGTCCCGGTCCGCGGGGATGGCTCTGGTGGCGATGTCCGGCGGGCTGGGAACCATAGTCGGTCCGGCCTTCGGCATCGCGCTGGCGTTGATCAGCCCGGTGTTTCCGATGTTTGTGGCTGCCGCCCTGGCGGCTGCCGCCGGCTTCTGGGCCTGGGTGGCCCTGCCGGAGCCGCCGCGGCGGGCCAATGTGAGTGCGGACCTGAGGTTGCGGATTGCCGATCCGCGCATCCTGCCTTACCTGCTGGGCTGGGTCGTAGTGTTCGGCGTGTTCACCGGGGTGCAGACAATTACTGCTGCGTACATTGCAGACCGTTTCGGGATCACGGACATCATGGCGGCACAGCGAATCATGATGATCGCGATGCTCTCCATGGCCTTCGTCACCGTCTTCGTGCAGGCGGTGGTGTTGCAGCGCTGGAAGGCGGCGCCGGCAACGATGCTGAAAACCGGCTTTGCCGTCATGACGATCGGACTGCTGTTGCTGGCCTTCGGGCCCGGGCTTGCCTCGCTCTACGTCGGCTATGCCCTGTTCGGACTGAGCTTCGGCTTTACGGCGCCAGGACTGAATGCGGCTGGCAGCCTGAGCGTGCGACCGGAAGAGCAGGGTGCGGTCGCCGGCCTGCTCTCTGCCGCACCCACAGTGGGAATGATCTTCGGCCCGATCCTCTGTGGCTGGGTCTACTCGGTGACGCCGGTCTCGCCGATGCTCGGTGGCGCGGTGCTGACCGCGCTCACGGGCATCTGGTTTGTCTTCGTCAGGGTGCCGGACCCTCGGGAAGTTGTCGCCGTGTAGGAACGCCTACCGTGCTCGAAGCATCCGCATGCCGTTCAGCGTGACGATCAGCGTGGCGCCGACGTCGGCCAGCACGGCGAGCCAGAGGCTGGCGAGGCCGGGAATGGCGAGGCCCAGCACAATCAGTTTCAGGCCGAGGCTGAGAGCGATGTTCTGCTTGACGACGGTGCGGGTGAGGCGGCTGATACGCAGCGTCTGCGCGATGGCGTACAGGTTGTCCTGCATCAGCACAACGTCTGCGGTCTCCATGGCCTGGGCCGTGCCGCCGCCACCCATGGCGATGCCGATATCTGCCTGGGCCAGCGCGGGCGCGTCGTTGATGCCGTCGCCGATCATCGCGACGGTGCCACGTAGCTGAAGTTCACGAACCACGCTCTGCTTGTGTTCCGGTAACAGGCCGGCGCGCACCTCATCGATGCCGCCGATCTGCCTGGCAATGGATTCGGCCACAGACCGGTTGTCGCCGGTGAGCATGACTGTCTTCAGGTTTGGATTGAGGGCGTGCAGCTCGGCGAGGGCCCCCGAGGCATCCGGTCTCGGCTGGTCTTCCACGCCGATGTACCCGACCATGCTTGTGCCGCGACCGACCAGCATCACGGTCTTGCCGGTTGCCTGAAGCCCGGCAGCTTCCGCGCAGACTTCATCGGCACAGTCGGTGTCGTGCGCAAAGAGCTCGTGCGTGCCGACGGCAATTCGCTCGCCGGCCAGGTCGCCAGATACGCCACGGCCCACATGGGCCTTGATGTTGGCGGCCTGTGGCAGGCGATTAGCAACGCCACGGCTCTGCGCGGAGGCGATGACGGCCTGGGCGAGCGGGTGCTCTGACGCGGACTCAACGGCGGTTGCAACGGCGACCACATCCTCGCAGGTGACGCAGTCGTCATTCGCGGCGACCGGGTGCGCGCAATCCTTGCCACGAATCGCGGTAACGGCTGGCTGCCCGATGGTCAGCGTGCCCGTCTTGTC
>CAZPNN010000279.1:0-3724 GCA_964587605.1 uncultured Chromatiaceae bacterium | reverse complement strand
ACCAGGGGGTCTATATGCGTCAGTTCAAGCGTCAGTCCGCAATTTGCCGGGCATTTGCCATCGTCTGCGCCGTGCTTCTGCCGGCTGCCGCACACCCGCAGGAATCCCGGACGACCGATAAGGCTGCCGGACCCATCGATGAAGTGATCGTCACCGGCTCACTGATTCCGCAGACCAACATGATCAGCTCAAGCCCGATCACCGAGATCTCCACCCAGGACATCCTGCTGGAGGGCTTCACGGACACCAGTGCGCTGCTGAACGGCCTGCCCCAGGTTTTTCAGAACAGCCTGACCGACTTTTCCAGCACCAGCAACCCGCTGTCGACCCCGGGCGGCATCGCCACCGTCAACCTGCGTGGCCTGGGTCCCCAGCGCACACTGGTCCTCGTTAACGGCCGGCGGCTGGGCGTTGGCGACGCGAACACCGGCAATCCGAACCCGGCGCCCGACATCAACCAGATTCCCACCCAGCTCATCGAACGGGTGGACGTGGTCACGGGCGGCGCCTCGGCCATCTACGGGTCGGATGCCGTCGCCGGCGTGGTCAATTTCATCATGAAGAAGGACTTCGAGGGCATCGAGGTCGACTACCAGTACGGCTTCGCCCGCCACGACAATGACAGTGATCTCTTCAGCGGCCTGCTCGACGAGGCTGGCTACAACAACCCCGGCGCCAGGAAGGACGGCGACAACTACGCGCTCTCCCTGCTCATGGGCACGGGCATGAACGATGGCAGCGGCAACATCACCGCCTTCTTCACCTATCGGAATCAGGACCCAGTTCTGCAGGGTAAACGTGATTTCGCCGCCTGCAAGCTGAACACGGACGGGGGGACGACGCCCTTTTGCACCGGCTCGCCCAACTCCAACGAGTTCATCAACGTGTTTGACGACGTGCGGGACTTTCAGGTGGCTGGCAATGAGTTCGTTCCCTGGGGCACCGCCGACACCTCGCCGCCAGCCATCTTCAATTCAAACCCCCAGCAGCAGCTGCTCCGTCCCAATTCCCGGTACACGGCGGGCGTGTTCGCCAACCAGGAGGTCAGCGAGCAGATCAACGGCTACTTCGAATTCAGCTACATGAACGACAAGTCGTCCGCCTCGATTGCGCCATCGGCCGCATTTTTGGGCGCTAACCCATTCAGCTCCACGGGCGGCATCCTGATCAACTGCGATAATCCGCTCCTGAGCGCCCAGCAGGTCGAGGCGATCGGCTGCAACGACCCTGCCGCCCTTGACCCTGACACCGTCGGCAACGTGAATGTGCTCGTCGGACGCCGGAACATCGAGGGTGGCGGCCGCGTGAGCTCGTACGAGCACGAAAATTTCCGCTACACCATCGGCGCGGACGGCGAACTGGGCGAGGGCTGGAACTACGACACCTATTTCCAGTACTACTATTCCACCCTGTTCCAGTCGAACGACAACTACCTGAGCAACACCCGGATCAACCGGGCCCTCCAGGTGGTGGACGTGGACGGCGTACCCACCTGCAAGTCCAAGGTTGATGGCAGCGATACCTCCTGCGTGCCCTGGAATATTTTCACCGAGGGCGGCGTCACGCGCGACCAGGTGGACTATCTCAATTCCCTGGGCACCTCCTACGGCACCGTGGCGGAAAAAATCGTCTCGGGCCAGGTCACCAACGACCTGGGCCGGTATGGCATCCAGCTCCCCTGGGCGACGGACGGCGTCGGCATCGCCCTGGGCGCCCAGTACCGGTGGGATGAACTGGTATTCACGTCCGACGCGGCCAGTACCGCCAACGATCTCTCCGGCTTTGGCGGCGCTGGCACGGACATCGATGACTCCATCTACGTCACGGAGGGATACATCGAGCTCCGCGTGCCCATCGTGCAGGGCAAGAAGTGGGCTGAAGAACTGGTGTTCGAGACCGCCTACCGCACTTCCGATTACAACCTGGCGGGCCGGGTCGGTACCTTCAAGTTCGGGCTGCAGTGGCAGCCTGTCGACGATGTGCGGTTCCGCACCGGCTACAACCGCGCGATCCGCGCACCGAACGTCATCGATCTGTTCACGCCGCAATCGGTCACCAACACCAGCGTCGTCGACTCGGATCCCTGCTCCGGTAGCCTGGCCGCTCCGGCCACCGCCACGCTGGAGGAATGCCAGCGGACGGGTGTCACGGCCGCCCAGTACGGCGACGGCGCAGCGACCAACCAGATCATCCAGTGCCCGGCCGGCCAGTGCGCCGTTCTCCAGGGCGGCAATCCAGATCTGGGCGAGGAAACGGCGGACACCTTCACCATCGGCCTGACCTTTACGCCAACCTTCATCGAGAACTTCTCGGCCAGTGTCGACTACTACGAGATCAAGGTGGACGACATCATCGGTTCGGTATCGGTCGACATCAGTTTGCAGAACTGCCTGGCTGGCGATCTGTCGTTCTGCGGCAATGTCGTGCGGACGCCGACCGGCAACCTGTTTGGCACGACGATCGCAGGGGGCGGATACCTGGTTGGCGCCAGCCTCAATGTGGCCGAGCAGACGGTCTCCGGTGTGGACGTGCAGCTGAATCACCGCTGGACCATGCCCGGCAACTGGGGCGATCTCTCCACGGACCTAATCGGGTCCTGGCTGGACAAGGCCACGACGATCAACCTTCCCGGCTCGCCGGAGTACGATTGCGCGGGCCTCTATGGCGCGACGTGCCAGACCCTCAATCCGGACTGGCGGTCCACGCTGCGGCTGAGCTGGACCACGCCCTGGGACGTGCTCCTCTCCGTTCAATGGCGTTACATCGACGGCGTGTCGCTGGATACCAACTCGAGTCAACCCGAGCTGAACAACGGCGAGTTCAACGCGTTTAGTGCGACTCTGCCGTCGGTGAGCTACTTCGACCTGTCGGCCATCTGGAACGCCCCCTACGGTATCGACGTGCGCGCGGGCATCGATAACATCTTCGACAAGACCCCGCCCCCGGTTGACAGCGCAGTTGCCGGCACCGGTTCCCCGAACACCTTCCCCAGTTATGACTTGCTCGGGCAGGTTTTCTTCGCCGGCATCACGAAGAAGTTCTAAGGGGCGGCCCGGATCAGGGATACGTCAGACCAGGCTAATGTGCGGCGGGCTTCGGCCCGCCGTGCTTTTTTTCGCCTGGCCCTGGCGTTGACTGCCTCGTGTTGCCTCGTAACGCTGGCCGCCGCGGATAACCAGGCGTTGCAGCGCTGCCGGACGATCACCGACAACCCGGCGCGGCTGGCCTGCTACGACGCAGCTGCGGACAGCGCGGGTACAGAGAACTTTGGCAAGGAAAGCGCCGTCGCGAAGAGCGAAGCGGTCCGGGAAATTCAGGCAGGGGTGGCGAGCGTCAGGACCGACGCCAGGGGCAAACTTGTTCTTGGTCTGGACAACGGGCAGACCTGGACACAGATCGACTCGCCCTCCCTCAAGCTCAAGACCGGAGATCAGATCCTGATCCAGCGGGGTGCCCTGGGTTCCCATCTGCTCAGCCCCGTCGATGGGGGCCCGGAAATCCGGGTTCGTCGCGGCCCGTAACAGGTCCCTTGGTGCGGGGAGCATGAGCCTGATTCCCACATGGCAGCGTTTGTTGCCGGGCATCGGCCGCCAGCTGTGGCGCTACAAGCTGCGGTCGGGCCTCGTCATGGTGTGCGCCGCGCTTGGCGTCGCGGGCGCCACCACGGCCGTCAATTACGCCTCCGGCGGCCGCCAGCAGGTGCTCACGCAGATCCGCCGGCTGG